>JAADEG010000077.1 GCA_013153525.1 Thermodesulfobacteriota bacterium | reverse complement strand
CTTGTATAGCGATTTTTTGATCAACTATAAAGTCGCACTCCCTTTTTTCTTTAAAACATGTTACCTCCGAGTCAAAAAGAAAAAGTTCCTTAAAAATTACTGTTTCAAGAAGAATACCTTTTCCCTCATAACCTAAATGCCTTATACTGCTTAACATTCCAGAATCAATCAAATATACCTTTTTCTCAGCAAGTTCGGACTTAACAAGAGATCTATAATGCTTTTTAATAAGTTCAATAAAATAAACATTTTCAGCAAATTCAAGATATTTGTAAAGAGTATCTTTACTTACTCTTATCCCTTGTGATTTAAGTTCGTTATAAATTTTATGAATAGATAAAAATTTTCCTGTATTTTCTGCAAGCCTTTTTAAAAAATATTTTAAAATAAAAACATCTTTTATTTTGTATCTTTCTACTATATCTCTGTATAGCATTACTTCAAAGTATTCCTGCAAAGTTTTAATTTTTAATTCTTCTTCAAGAAAAGAAATCTCTGGAAATCCGCCAAAATATAAGTATTCTTTAAAGAGATTGATAAGAATTGCCTTTTTTTGAGAATCGTAAAAGTCAATATTTACATCAAAGTCAAAGTTTTTAAATTTCAGAAATTCATAAAAATTTAAAGGAAAAAGTTCATACTTTATAGTTCTTCCTCTTAAAGATGTAGCTATTTCTTGGGATAAAAGTTTTGAATTTGAACCAGTAATAAAAATATTTTTACTAATAGTATCATAAATTCTTCTAACGAATCTTTCCCATCCTTCAGCATTTTGTACCTCGTCAAAAAAAAAGTAACACTTTTCTAAATCAAGTCCCGGATAAAGTTCTCTATACGCTTGAAGAATGAGATCTAAGGGTTGTGAAAAAAAATCAAGCCTTTCATCTTCAAAGTTAAAATAAAGAATTTTTTCTTTTTTTACTCCTTTTTCAATAAGGGTTAAAATGTGTTGATATAAAAGGTAAGTTTTACCAGCTCTTCTTGGACCAATTACTGTAATAATTTTTCCAGAGTCAAAAGGTAAAGAAAGTTTTCTTTTGATAAGAGTAGGAAGTTTCCTTGTGTGAAACTCCCTGATAATAGTCTTTAAAATTTCTTTCCTTTGCATAAGGAAAATTATATAAAAATTTTTCCTTTAGTCAAGGAAACTTTTGACAATCTAAAAAACGATGGACCTATACAATTAGCGATAAAACACTTTTAACTACTCGTGGTTTAACTTAAAAAATTTCTAATTAAAATAAGTTTAAAGAGGAACTATTTTATAAAACCTGTCTTTAAAGTCTGCAAAGTTGTCCAAAATGTATTTGCTCCACTTACTTTCCGTGTATTCACTGTGTTTTTTCAGCAAGTCTTTAAGCTCACTTTCGTCCTCTTCTGAAAGCTTTTCGGCCTTTACATAGGATGTGTTTAACTTTATGTTTATGTTTTCGTCAAGTACATAAGCCTTTCCACCAGTCATTCCTGCACCAAAGTTAAAACCAACCTCACCAAGTACGACCACGATTCCACCAGTCATGTATTCACAGCAGTGAAGTCCTGCTCCCTCAATTACTGCAATAGCTCCACTATTTCTTATAGCAAACCTCTCTCCTGCTTTACCTGCTGCGTAAAGCTCTCCACCAGTTGCTCCGTAAAGACAAGTGTTACCCATAATAACATTTTTGTGCGTCTCTTCTAAGTCCTTAGCTTTTAAAATTAACTTACCACCATTCATCCCCTTTCCTACATAGTCGTTTGCGTCTCCCTCAAGAATTACCGTCATCCCCTTGTGATTAAAAGCACCAAAACTCTGTCCTGCAGTTCCTTTAAACTTTAACACTATCGTGTCTTCTGGAAGCCCATCGTCCCTGTAGTTTTTAGCAATGTAATAAGCAAGTCTCGTAGGTATGCTTCTGTCTATGTTTCTTATAGTGTATTCTCTCTCAACCTTTTCTCCTTTTTCTATAAACGGCACGATTTCTTCTTCAAGTTTTTTAGCAAGCTCAGACCTGCGAGGGTTGTCGTTTCTATCAATAAGACACCTAAGAGGCTTGTCTTTTGGATATCCTTCTGTTAAAAATTCCTTAAGTTTTATTCTTTTAGAGCCTGGAAATTCGTCGTAAGTCTTTATTTCAAGAAGATCTCTTCTACCCACTATTTCGTCAATACTTCTAACTCCCATTTCAGCAAGAATTTCTCTTACTTCCTGAGCCACGAACTTAAAGTAAGCCATTGCCTCTTCCACACTTCCTTTAAACCTCTTTCTGTATTTTGGATCCTGCGTTGCTATACCCATAGGACACTTATTGGTATGACACTTTCTATCCATTACGCATTTTAAAGCAACGAGAGCTGCAGTCCCAAAACCAAATTGCTCTGCCCCAAAGAGTGCAGCAATAATTACATCTTTTCCTGTTCTGATTGCTCCGTCAGTTTTAACTATTATCTTGTCTCTTAAGTCGTTTTCCATTAAAATTCTCTGGGTTTCAGCAAGTCCTATTTCCCAGTAATTTCCAGCGTGTTTTATAGAAGAATAAGGACTCGCTCCTGTACCTCCTTCTCCTCCACTTATCTGTACGAGGTCAGCGTATCCCTTTGCAACTCCAGCAGCAATGGTCCCTACTCCAACCTCAGATGTAAGTTTTACGCAGACCTTTGCCTGTGGATTTGATTCCTTAAGGTCGTTTATGAGCTGAGCAAGGTCTTCAATAGAATAAATGTCGTGATGCGGTGGTGGAGAAATGAGAGTTACACCTGGTTGGGAATGCCTGAGCATTGCTACATACTCGTTTACCTTGTGACCAGGAAGCTGTCCTCCTTCTCCTGGCTTTGCTCCCTGAGCAATCTTAATCTCTATCTCTTCAGCAGAAGCAAGATATGTAGGAGTTACTCCAAACCTTCCAGAAGCAACCTGCTTAATGGCAGAATTCTTAATAGTCCAGTACCTCTTAGGATCCTCTCCCCCTTCACCAGAGTTGCTTCTCATTCCAAGTCTGTTGGCTGCTTCAGCAAGGGTCTCGTGTGCCTCTGGAGAAAGTGCACCAAGTGACATAGCACTGATTACGAACCTCTTAAGAATAGACTCAACCGGCTCTACCTCTTCTATAGGAATGGGCTTTTCAGCCTTTTTATAAGTTAAAAGGTCTCTTATAAAAGTGGGTCTTTTGTTTGAGGCAATTTTGGAAAATTCCTTGTAATCGTTGTAATCCTTAGTTTTTAAAAACTTGTGGAAAGCTCTTACGACCTCAGGACTCCAAGCATGCCACTCCCCTCCTTTTTTAAAGTGCATCTCTCCACCAACATCAAGCTTTGGAGAATCAGTTTCAAACGCAGACCTAAATCTCCTTAAAACGCTTTCCTCTACCTCTTCTATACCGTCTGCCTCAAGAGTTACTGGGGTGCCAGGAAAGTACTCCTCAACGAAGTCCTTGTTAAGGCAAACTGTTTCAAAAATCTTACCAATGTGATAAGAGCTTATCGTAGATATTCCCATTTTTGACATTATCTTTAAAATTCCTGCCTCTATTGCCTTTTTGTAGTTTTTAATAGCCTCCTCTACTTCAAGCTCAAGCCTTTTGTCCTGACACAGCTTGTAAATAGTTTCGTAAGCAAGATAAGGATATATTGCAGAAGCTCCGTATCCAATAAGACAACACATCTGATGAGTGTCCCTTGCCTCACCGGTTTCTAAAACAAAAGATGCCTTAGTTGCGAGTTTTTCTCTGCAAAGCGTGGTAAATCCTGCAGAAACTCCAAGAAGCGCAGGAATAGGAACGAAGTCTTTATTAATAATTTTATCTGTTAATATTATAATTTCAGCACCGTTTTTTACAGCCTCAACGATTTTATCACATAGGTCTTTTACTCCCTCCTTTAAGGTTTTTCCCTTAGCAAATGCAAGAGGAATTTCTACCACTTTAAAGCTTTTTTGTTCTTTTATTTCCTTAAATTCTTCTGGCAAAAGAATCGGACTGTCTATCTCTATCTTTCTTGCGTGTTCTTCAACCTCTTCTAAAAAGTTACCTTTTGGTCCGAGGTTAATTTTTAAAGACATTATGGCTTTTTCTCTTATGGGATCTATAGGTGGATTAGTAACCTGAGCAAACCTTTGTCTAAAGTACCTGTAGAGCAAAACTGGTTTTTCTGCAAGAGGAGGAATTGGATTGTCGTCCCCTGTGCAGAATGTAGGTTCTTTACCCTCTTTTGCCATGTAACCTATAATTCTATCAAGTTCTTCTTCTGTGTAACCAAATGCTATTTGTTTTCTTAATAACTCTTCTTCACTACTAAATTCCACACGAATTTTTGAAGCGTTTTTAAGTTTGTAAGTATATTTGTCAATCCACTCTGCATAGGGCTTGCTTTCTGAAAGTTCTTTAAGTATGTCTTCTGTCTTTTTTACCTCTGCTCCTTTAAATCTTACTTCAATCGTGTCTCCTGGTCCGAGTCTTCCTTTTTCCTTTATTTTTCTCTCTCCAAGATCTATCATCCCTACTTCAGATCCAAGAACGAAAATTCCGTCCTCAGTAATGATGTATCTACAAGGTCTTAAACCGTTTCTATCAAGGTGAGCTCCTATAACCTCCCCGTTTGTGTAAGTAATTGCTGCTGGTCCATCCCAAGGTTGCATTATAAAAGACTGAAATTCAAAAAATACTCTAAATTCGTCTGGCATGTCAGGTACGCTTTCCCAGGCAGGAGGAATTAACATGTTTATTGCGTGAGAAGGAGTGTATCCTCCAAGGCATAAGATCTCAAAAACCCTGTCAAAAGAAGCTGAATCACTTTCCTCCCAAGAAATAAGAGGTTTTACGAGCTCTATTCTGTCACCAAATAAGTCGTGGGTAAGCTCTTCCTGAAGGGCTAAAATCCAGTTTCTGTTTCCTTGAAGGGTATTTATTTCTCCGTTGTGTGCAGAATACCTCATTGGTTGAGCAAGTTTCCAGTTAGGAAGAGTGTTAGTGGAATACCTCTGATGAAACAGACAAAGGCAGGACTTAATAGCTGGGTCTTGAAGCTCTGGATAAAATATGTCAAGCTGAGGAGCAATGAGCATACCCTTGTAAACTAAGGTTTTTGAAGAAAGAGAAGCAAAATATACATCTTCTTCAAGCTCAGGATCTCTTTCTATAAGTCTTCTCAAAAGGTAAAGTTCAATTTCTACGAGCTCTGGTTTTAATTGAGAGGTATCAAGAAGAAGGTGATATATTTCTGGCATAACGCGAAGAGCTGCGTCTCCTACTGCATCAGTGTTAACTGGGACCTTTCTCCAACCAACGAGTTTTATGTTTGTGGTTTTTATGTATTCTTCTATTTTTTCCCTTTTGTCTTTGTATAAAAATACAGCACCAATTGCGAGATTATTTATGTCAGAAACTTCAAGATTATTTTTTTCTATGTAGTCTTTAAAAAAGTCTCGTGGAATGTTGATTAAAATTCCTGCTCCGTCGCCTGTTTTTCCGTCACCTCCAATGGCTCCACGATGCGTAAGGTTTTTAACTGCTTCTATACCCCACTTTACTATTTGATGAGAGGCTTCTCCATTAATGTTACAAACGAAACCTACTCCACAAGAATCAAATTCCTGCCAGCCCATAATTCTTCTCCTTTCTTTTATTTTTAAGATCTCTCTTAAACAAACTAATTATATAAAAATCTCAAAAAATTTCAAACAAAAAGTATCGCTTAGTTTTAATAATTTTACAACGAAAACTTTATTCTCCCAAATTTTACTTTAAAAATGTACGATTTTGTTTTTTAATATTGAGTAAAATTAAATAATGAAGTATAATAACCCTCAATACGGACGCCTTCAAAGTTAACATGAAACACTTAAACATAGGCATTGCTCAAGTTAATTCTACGATTGGAGACTTCAGGTCTAACTTTGAGAAAATTTTGTCTTTTTGGGAAGAATTAGACTCTAAGTCTGAGCTGGTAGTCTTTCCTGAACTCGTAATGTGTGGCTATCCACCAGAAGACCTGTTAACGCGTGAGGACTTCATTAAAGAATGTATGCTTTGGGCTCAAAAACTCGTAGAATACTCTCAAAAGTTTTCCTCTGCTTTGGTATTTGGTACTCCTTACTTTAAGTCAAGGCTCTTTAACGCTTTAATCGTAGCTTATAAAGGAGAAATAATAGGACTTTACTTCAAAAAGTTTTTACCTAACTATTCTGTATTTGACGAAAAAAGGTACTTTGCTTCTGGGGATTCACCTTTACTAATTCAGGTTAACGATGTAAAGCTTGGATTTTCGGTATGTGAAGACATCTGGCATCCTGATGGTTGGGAAACGAGGTGTGCCTCTGCTGGTGCTGAGGTTTTAATAAGTATAAACGCTTCACCTTATCACATAGGTAAGTTTGAATTCAAAAAAAACTTTTTAAAAGCTCGCGCTCAAGACAACATTTGTTATGTGGTTTATGTAAATTGTTGTGGAGCTCAGGACGAACTCGTGTTTGACGGAAGAAGTATGGTGATATCTCCTGAAGGTAAAATTATTGCTCAACTTAAGGCATTTGAAGAAGAGGCTCAAGTAGTCTCAATAGAAGTGAGTAAAGTTACAAAAAAGAGACTTTTTGACCTTCGTCTTTACGAAAAACCTATACAAATTTTCTCACAGGCAAAAATAGAAATAAAACGAAAACCACCTGTACTTAAAACAACTTTTGAAGATTTTTCTTGTGAAGAAGCAGAAGTTTACGAGGCACTGGTTACAGGGGTTAAAAATTATGTGGAAAAAAACGGTTTTAAAAGCGTTCTAATAGGGCTTTCTGGAGGGATAGACTCTTCTCTTACTGCATGCATTGCAGTTGACGCACTTGGAGCGTCAAAAGTAATAGGGGTCTTTATGCCAAGTAAGTTTACATCAAAAGAAAGTAAAGAAGATGTAAAAGAACTCGTTAAAAACCTGGGAATTACGCTTTACACCTATCCTATTGACGAAATTTTTGAGGCTTACGAAAGGCTTTTATCCCAAGGAAAGTTTGATGTAGCAGACGAAAATGTTCAGGCAAGAATAAGGGCAAACATTTTGTTTTACCTTTCAAACAGACTTAGAGCCTTAGTACTTTCTACTTCAAATAAAAGTGAATCTGCAGTAGGATATACCACGATTTACGGAGACATGGCAGGAGGGTTTGCTCCTTTAAAAGATGTATATAAAACCGAGGTCTATAAACTTGCAAGGTACAGAAACTCTATTTCTCCAGTAATTCCAGAAAGGATATTTAAAAAGCCACCAACTGCTGAACTTAAGGAAAACCAGACGGATCAGGACACCCTTCCACCCTATTCTATTTTGGATGAAATTTTAATAAAATATATAGAAGAAGGGCTAAGCAAAGAAGAATTAATAGGCTTGGGATACGAAAAAAGTACGGTTGAAAAAGTGCTTAAAATGTTAAAACTTGCAGAATTTAAGAGAAAACAAGCTCCTTTAGGACCCAAGATTCACTTAAGAGCTTTTGGAAAAGATTGGAGAATGCCGATAACTAATCACTACTTTTAACAAAATTCAAAATACCTCTTGATTTTTTTTAAAAATTCCCTATAAACAGTGTTAAAAAAACAAAGAGAGGGGTGGGCTATGAAGAAGGTGGAGGCAGTTATCAAACCTTACAAACTGGAGGATGTTAAAAATGCGTTGCTTGAGGTAGGGATTGGTGGAATGACGGTAATTGAAGTAAAGGGTTTTGGAGAACAGAGGGGGCATGTTGAGGTTTATAGAGGAAAGGAGTACAAGGCTGATTTTCTTAACAAGGTAAAAATTGAAGTGGTAGTAAGGGACGATCAGGTGGATGCAGTAGTTCAGGCTATTCTTGATTCAGCTTACACTGGAAAAATAGGAGATGGAAAAATCTTTATTCTTCCCGTAGAAAATGTCATCAGAATCAGGACGAAAGAAACAGGAGACAAGGCAGTCTAAAAAATCACAAAATTGTTCCATTACAATTTTGTTTCAAAAAATCTTTTAAAACCTCTTTAAGGGCAGAAGAATAAATTTCTTCTGCCCCTCTTATTTTGTAAGTTTTGTAAGTTTTTTCTTTTTTAGTCTTATCAAACTTTTTTGGCACATCCTTTGCTTAGCGGTGTGAAAAACTTTCAAAGGGGGCAGGCTATGATAAAAGGGGGAGATACTGCGTGGATTCTCGTGTCTGTAGCTCTGGTTATGCTTATGACTTTACCAGGGCTTGCTGTATTTTACGGAGGTCTTGCTAAAAGAAAAGATGTCTTAAACACCATTGGTATGTCTCTCGTTACCTACATTCTCGTTTCAATTTTGTGGGTAATTTACGGGTACAGTCTTTGCTTTTCTGGAGATGTGTCTGGAGTAATTGGTAACTTTTCAAAGGTATTTTTAAGCGGGGTCTTACCAAATACTGCTTCTGGTAGTATTCCAGAAGTTGTTTTTGCAGCATATCAACTTACATTTGCTGCAATAACCGTTGCACTTATTAGTGGTTCTTACATTGAAAGAATGTCAATCGGAGCGTGGTTACTTTTTTCTTTACTTTGGTTTACCTTTGTATATGCTCCTATAGCACACTGGGTATGGGGAGGAGGATTTCTCGCTAAAAAGGGAGTTCTTGACTTTGCTGGTGGGATAGTTGTTCACCTTACTGCAGGAATTGCAGGACTCGTTGGTGCTTTGGTACTTGGTAAAAGAAAAGAGCCTGTACTAAAACCTCACAACATGACTCTCGTAGTTATTGGAACAGGGCTTCTTTGGTTTGGTTGGTTTGGTTTTAACGGAGGATCTGCTCTTGCTGCAAATGGTGTTGCAGGAACTGCTGTGTTAAATACTAATACTGCAGCAGCTGTAGCAGCATTTTCCTGGATGCTCGTTGAGTGGCTTACTACAGGCAAGCCCACTATTTTGGGAATTTGTTCTGGTGCCATAGGTGGACTTGCTACTATAACCCCTGCTGCAGGATTCGTAAACCTTAAAGGTGCGTTTATCATAGGTATTCTTGCAGGAATCATTCCTTACTTCGTTATTACGGTTGTTAAAGAAAAGTTGGGATACGACGATGCACTTGATGTGTTTAACATCCACGGCGTAGGAGGAATTCTGGGAACGATTCTTACAGGAGTGTTTGCAGACCCTGCAATAAACAAAGCTGCTGGACTCCTTTACGGAAATCCTTCTCAGCTTGGAATTCAGCTTTTTGCAGTTGGCGTAAGCATAGTTTATGTAGCTGTTGTTACTCTCGTTATATTTGGTATAGTGAAAGTTTTCACCAAACTTAGAGTTTCTGAAGAAGAGGAATATACTGGACTTGATAGTTCTCAACACGGAGAAAATGCTTATAGCCTTGATTAATAGGGGTTATACTTATGGCTAAAATCATAGCAATAAGACATGTAGAATTTGAAAACTTGGGATTTTTTGAGGACATTTTTAAAGAACTTGGGTTTGATTATACCTACTTAGATACTCCCAAGGGTGAAAGGCTAAACTCTGGACTTGAGGATGTATCTGGGATCGTAATTTTGGGTGGATACATGGGAGCTTATGAAGAAGACAAGTACGAGTTTTTGAAGTACGAATACGAAGTTATGGAAGAGGCTTTTAAAAAGAAATTACCTCTTATTGGTATATGTCTTGGTGCACAAATGATAGCAAAATTTCTCGGAGCAAGGGTTTATAAAGGTGAAAGAGGGAAAGAAATCGGTTGGTACGAGATTTTTAAAACCGGAGAACACCCTTATTTTGAGGAGTTTCCTGAAAGATTAAAGGTTTTACAATGGCACGGAGATACTTTTGACCTCCCCAAGGGTGCAACGAGGGTATATTCTTCTGAAAAGTATCCAAATCAGGCATTTGTTTTTGAAAAAGCAGTAGCTTTACAGTTTCACATAGAAGTTAAACTGAAAGACCTACCGACTTGGATTTCTGCTTACGAAAAAGAGCTTAAAGAAGTGGGTATTTCTAAAGATGAACTTTTAAATACGGATGTAAAAGAAGAGGTGCTTAAAGACTTGTGTAGGAGGCTCGTTAAGAAAATTTTTGGTATAAAGTGACAAAATTGTAAAAATTACAAAATTGTATTTTTTGATAGATTTGTATGCAAGATGTTTTGAAAAATTTGAAATTGGTATTAAAATTGCAAAATAATAGACAAAAAACTTTAAAGGAGGGAGGTTGATGAGTGTAGAAAAGCCCAGAGACAAGAAGGATGTAATGGAGCTTGTTAAGCAGTACGATGTTAAGTTCGTAAGATTCTGGTTTACTGACATTTTAGGACAACTTAAGAGCTTTGCAGTTCCTGTAGAGGAACTTGAGGTTGCATTTGAAGAAGGAATGGGATTTGACGGATCTTCTATTCAGGGATTTGTTGGAATTGAAGAGTCTGATATGGTAGCAAAGCCTGATCCAACTACATTTGCAATTCTTCCTTGGAGACCCAAGGAAAAGGCAGTTGCAAGAATGTTCTGTGACATTTATAAACCTGATGGTTCTCCTTATGAAGGAGATCCAAGGTATGTATTAAAGAAAAACCTTGAAAAGATGAAAGAAATGGGATTTACTAACTTTTACCTTGGACCTGAGTGTGAGTTTTTCTATTTTAAGAGTGACGAAGGAACTGAAATATTAGATAAAGGTGGATACTTTGACTATCCTATGGATGCAGCAGAAGACTTGAGAAGAGAAACCATTTTCTGTCTTGAGCAAATGGGAATTAAGGTTGAGTATTCTCACCACGAAGTTGCTCCTTCTCAGCACGAGATTGACCTTAGATATGCAGATGCTCTTGAGATGGCAGACATGGTAATGACCTATAGAATCGTAGTAAAAGAAGTAGCAAAGAAGTACGGACTTTACGCTACATTTATGCCAAAGCCACTTTTTGGAGAGAATGGAAGTGGAATGCACACTCACCAGTCTCTTTTCAAAGGAGATCAGAATGCTTTCTTTGATGCAAATGATAAGTATTACCTCTCTGATGTAGCAAAGAAGTACATTGCAGGAATTCTTACTCACATTAAGGAAATTACTCTCGTTCTCAATCAATGGGTAAATTCTTACAAGAGACTTGTTCCTGGATACGAGGCACCAGTCTATATTGCATGGGCAAGAAAGAACCGTTCTGCACTTATAAGAGTTCCTCTTTATAAGCCTGGAAAAGAAAAAGCAACCCGTATAGAGCTTAGAAGCCCAGATCCAGCATGTAATCCTTATCTTGCATTTGCTTGTATGCTTGCTGCAGGACTTAAAGGAATTAAAGAAGGTTACAGCCTCCCTGAACCAGTTGAAAAGAACATCTTTAAACTCACAGAAGAAGAAAAGAAAGCACTTGGAATTGATAGTCTTCCTGGAAGCCTTGGTGAGGCTATTGCTTATGCTGAAAAGAGTGATCTTCTCAAGGAAACCCTTGGTGAACATGTATTTAACGAGCTTATTGCTATCAAAAAGCAGGAGTGGGACGAGTACAGAGTACAGGTATTTCCATATGAATTAGAGAAGTACCTCCCGATATTATAAAGTTTCATACCGAGGGGAGAGGTTTCGCCCCCCCTTTTCCTCTCCCCTCATCCTTTTTTTTATTTAAATTCAAAGTGATCAAAACCTTTTGGACAAATGGAACAAGTTTTTTCTTTGGTTTTTAAAAAAATTCCTTCGTCTTTAATGATTTCTCCTATTAAATGAACTTCCTTTTTTAATTCCTCTTCCACACTTTTAAGAGTTTCCACTTTTTCCTTCGGAACAGTAAAGAGCAAAGCAAAGTCTTCTCCACCACTTAGGGCTTCGTCCAAGGTTACGCCTTCTCCAATAGGTATTTTTTCTTCGTAAATAATTACCCCGACTTTTGAAGCCTTACACAATCTATAAAGGTCTATAAGTAATCCGTCTGAAACATCCATCATAGCTGAAGCTATTCTTTTTTCTGAAAGAGTTTTGCCGAGAATTACTTCTGGCTCAGGCAAAAGGTGAGCTTTACGAATGTTTTCAGGAATTTCGTCTTTAGGAAGTTTTTTTATAAGTCTTAAAAACGCTGCACTTTCTCCAAGTTTTTTTGAAACGAATACTAATTCTCCTGGAGATGCTCCTTTTCTACTAATAGGATTCTTCGTCTTGCCGATTACACTTAAAGAAAAAAAGTTAATAGGTGAATAAACCGTATCTCCACCTACGAGCTTTGCGTTAAACTTAAAGAGAACATCTTTAAGACCAGTAAAAAATTCGTTAATTTCTTTTTCAGAAAAAGCCTTTGGAGAACCTACATTAAGGAGAGCCCAGAGAGGCTCCCCTCCACACGCTGCGATGTCACTAAGATTTGATGCACCAAGTTTCCAACCTAATTCGTAAAAGCTAAAGTAATTAAAACTAAAGTGAACTTCTTCTACGATAGCATCAGTGGTTAATAAGACGAATTCGTCTTTAAACTTAATTATTGCAGTATCTTCGTTTTTTGTGTTTATTACTTCGTGTTTTTCGTCTAAAAAAGTTTCTACTATTTCAAGCCATTCTACTTCTGTCATATTTAATCCACAGCAATAAGCTCGTGTTCACTAAAAAAGAAAGGAATTTCCTTATTTGCTGACTCTGGGCTGTCTGATCCGTGTACTGTATTTTTTTCTTTGTCTATTCCAAAAAGTTTACGAATCGTACCTTCCTTAGCCTCCTTGGGATCTGTTGCTCCCATGATTTCTCTTACTTTTTTAATCGCATTCTCTCCTTCAAGTACCATAGCTACGATAGGTCCTGAGCTCATGTAATCAGTAAGACTCTCGTAAAAAGGTCTTTCTTTGTGTACAATGTAAAATGCTTTTGCCTGCTCTTTTGAAAGTCTCGTCTTTTTTAAAGCAACTACTCTTAATCCATTTTCTTCAAAAATACTAATTACTTTACCAATAAGATTCCTCTCTACACCATCAGGCTTAATCATCACGAGAGTTCTTTCCATACTCCACCCCCTAAAAGTTTTTTCACAAATTATAGTTTAAAATCAAAAAAAATCTACTGTTTCAAGACTTAAAAAGAAAGTAAATTCCAATGACCACTAATAAAGTTCCAATGACTTTTGAAATGGTAAGTTTTTCTTTTAGAATTATTATCGCAAGAATTGTTGCAACTAAAGGATATGTTGAAGTAAGAGGAACCACCTTTGAAGCACTTTTAGCTTTAAGCAAAGAAAAATATGTAAACATTCCTAAAAATCCACCTACTATTCCACTGAGTGACAAAATACCTATGTCTTTTAAACTTACAGAAGATAGGTGAAACTTTCCTAATAACAATACTGCGATCCAAATTACTATAAAGGCAGCTGCAGTTCTTATAAATAAAGCAGTAAGAGGCTCAACATTTCTAAGACCAAGTTTTTCTATTATCGGGCTAACACCCCAGAAAAAAATCGTAAGAAGCCAGAGTAAAAAGATCTTTTTTTCCATCAGCTTCTTAAAACCGCAATCAAACGCTTTGGATTTAAAAGCAAGTCAACTGCCTCAACAGCTCCTTTTACTACTACATCAGCAGAAAGAAGGGTTTTTAAGTAACATCCTTCTTCTAACATAACAGCTACTCCTATAGCTGCTTCTTTAAGCATTAATTCGTCGTTTGCCCCGTTTCCAAAAGCTACGCAGTTTTCAGGTCCGAGTTTTTTTAAAAACTCCAACTTTTGCTTTGCTTCGTTTCCTGGTGACAATACCATTACATTAGCATTTACGCCTTTTAAAGCCTCTCTTGCTTTACCAAAGGTGTCTGCAGTAAGTATGTAAATTTCAAGGTGCTTTGAAAGCTCGTTTAGTTTGTCTTTTATTCCCTCTACTAAGACGCCGTCTATAGAAAGGGTTCCAGTAAAGTCTGAAACTAAGTACTTAAGCTCAAACTTCCTTCCGTCTGGTAATTCTACTTTTATCATGATCCTTCCCTCAAAATTTTTTCAAAAACTTTTTCTTTTTGACTCAAAAGACCTTCTACTTCGTGTTTGAGTTTTAAAAATTCCTCAACTACCCTTTCTCCTGTTTTAGTAAGTTTCGTTCCTCCTCCTCCAGCTCCTCCTGTTTGCTTTTGAACTATTTCTTTTCCAAAACACCTATTTATTTCTTCAACCAAATTCCACGCCTTTTTGTAAGACATTCCCAATTCTCTTGATGCCCTTAAAATTGAACCACACTCTTTTATTTTTAAAAGTAACTCAAGTTTACCGTAGCCTAAGGGACTTCCCAAAGGGGTCTCTAACCAAACTTTAGCTTTTAATTTAACAAAAGTCATTAGATTTACAATCGTAAAACCTTAACTTTTCCTAAAAATAATATTAAAAAGTCAGCTTTTTTGTCAACGATAAAAAACAAGAACGGATGATTAACTTTAAAAACTTTAAACCTTGGAATTGCTTTTAATCCTATTACCACTGCTGTGGATGCTGCAGCCTCTGTTCCCTCTTCGTCAACGCTTACGAATGCCTTGTGAAAAACATTTTGAATTAATAAATCTTTTTTTCCGTCTATTCTTGAAAAATCTGCTTCGTAAGTAAAAGCCTTTTTTATCCCCATTTCATAAAGAACAGGTTTTAGGTTGTAGCCCTCTTTTAACTTAAACTTGGGTATAAAAACCATTAAGTCTGTTTTTTTAAATTTGGAAATTAAGCTATAAAATTCGCTTAAGGTTAAATCCAACTTTGAATCCACTTTCTTAGGCAGAAATATTATCATAGAAATTTCTTTACCTTTATAAGGTAACTCTAAAACTTGAAACTTTTCGTCTTCAGCATAATTAAAAATCCCTTTTTTTTGCATCATTTTTACTTTTATAGTTTTATTTGCACTTACATAAAATGGTTCTTCGTGAGTAAGCTTTTTGTTAAACTTTTTCAACCACTTTCCTTTAAAGTATATCGCATTTACGAGAACCAATCTCGTAAGCTTGTTTATTCCTCTTTTTGGAATTACCTCTTTTATTTTCTTTTCTGTCTTTTTATAAACCCACTTGTTTATTTTTCGCCTTGAACCCTCTGGATCGTGTTTAAAATCAGTGCTTTTAATTTCTGCAAGGTAATAAGTTTTTATCGTGTTTTTATAACTACTTAAAACTTTAAATCCCTGCTGAACCCACATTCCGTTTGCAGTTTTTAAAATACAGTCTTTTTTACTGATGTTCGTGCTTTTTATAAGTTTTAAATAATAAACTTTTATCTCGTTAAAAGGTATGTGTAAAACCTTTTCTATTTCTTTTTTTGTTTCGTTATAGGCACCTTCAAAAGTCATTGCTAAAGCTATGTCTATACTGTACGGAGAAATCAAAACATTTTTTCTTTTATTTTTTAAACTTTTATAAAGGTCAAAAGCAAATTGATTACAAGCTTTGATTACTTTCTCCAGATTTTTCTCAAAACCCTGGGAGTTAGCAGACTTACAAGGAGAACTTAAAGTAAAAAAGAATAGACAAATTAACAAAAAGTACTTTAAAAACTTCATTTAAGTTTTTATTTTTAGTTATTTTTTACTTACAGGGGCAAGAATAGTAATAAGTTGTCTGCCTTCAAACTTAGGTGCCATTTCTATCTTTGCCTTGTCTTTAACCGCCTCAAATATTGGTTGCAAAACCCTATCTGCCATTTCAGGATGAACGATCTCTCTACCTTTAAACACCACCCTTATTTTTACTTTGTTTTTGTCGTCCAAGAATCTTAAAATGTGTTTTATTTTTACTTCAAGGTCGTGTTTCTCTGTTTTTGGACTTAACTTTATTTCCTTAAGCTCTACTTGTACCTGCTTTTTCTTTGCTTCTTTTGCCTTTTTTGCCTCTTGATATAAAAATTCCCCAAAGTCCATTATCTTACAAACAGGAGGTTTGGCATTTGGAGCTACCTCTACCAAATCAAGTCCATAATCTTCTGCATATCTCAATGCCTCTGAAAGACTCACAATACCTATTTGCTTTCCATCAGGACCTATAAGTCTTACCTCTCTGGCTCTTATCTGTTCGTTAACCCTATACTTCTTCTTTAAGTCCTTTCTCATACTACAAAAAGCCTCCTCTAACTTTCTTCAAGCAAATAATTAGGAGAGTTTTCCTTCTCTAACCTCTTTACAAATTCCTCAAGCTTTAAACCCTGCAGAACTTCTCCTTTTCTGGTTCTCACAGAAATAGTCTGAGTTTCAACCTCTTTGTCTCCTATTATAACCATGTAAGGTACCTTTTCCTGCTGAGCCATTTTTATTTTGTAATTAAGCTTTTCGTTTCTAAAGTCTGCTTCAACTCTAAATCCTTTTGAACTGAGTCTATCAGCTACGCTCTTAGAATACTCAACCACTCTATCAGTAATGTTTAACACCTTAATTTGTACTGGAGCTATCCAGAAAGGAAACGCACCTGCGTAATTCTCTATAAGTACTCCAAGAAACCTCTCCATTGAACCAAAAAGGGCTCTGTGGATCATGATCGGTCTGTAAAACTTGTTGTCTTCTCCTACATACACTATGTTAAACCTTTCTGGAAGATTGAAGTCAACCTGAATCGTAGAGCACTGCCAATACCTTCCAAGAACATCCCTAATCTTTAAGTCTATCTTTGGTCCATAAAAAACACCTTCTCCAGGGTCTATTTCGTACTCAAGACCTTTTAATTCAAGAGCCTTTTTTAAAGCTGATTCTGCTTTGTCCCAAATTTCTTCACTTCCAACGAACTTATCAGGACGGGTTGAAACAAAAATTTGATACTCTTTAAAACCAAATACCTTGAGAAAGTAAGTAACCAAGTCCAAAACCTTAACGAGCTCTTCTTCAAGCTGATCTTCTCTGCAGAAAATGTGTGCGTCGTCTTGAGTAAACCCTCTCACCCTTAAAAGTCCGTGTAAAACTCCGCTTCTTTCAAATCTATAAACCGTACCGAGTTCACAATATCTTATAGGAAGCTCTCTGTAACTTCTTCTTTTTTGATTATAGACATAGATGTGAAAAGGACAATTCATAGGTTTTAATTGATAAACGCGATTTTCAAGCTCCATTGGAGGAAACATGTTTTCGCTGTAAAAAGATAGGTGTCCAGAAGTTTCCCAGAGTTTTCTTAAAGCTATGTGAGGAGTGTAAACGAGGTTGTATCCTCTTTTAATGTGTTCTTCTATCCAAAAGTTTTCAATAATTCTTCTAACTATTGCCCCTTTGGGAAGCCAGAGTACTAATCCAGGACCTATGTCTTCCTCAATACTAAACAATTCAAGGTCTTTACCAAGCCTTCTATGATCCCTTCTTTTTACTTCTTCAAGCCAATTAAGATAATTTTCCAGATCCTCCTTAGAGAAAAATGCAGTTCCAGAAATTCTCCAAAGCATTGGATTTTTTTCGTCACCTTTCCAATATGCTCCAGAAACAGAAAGAATTTTTATTGCCTTTACTTCTCCTGTGTGTAAAACATGCGGACCTCTGCAAAGGTCAACGAAGTCTCCTTGGGAATAAATAGAAACCGTTGAATCTGGGATGTCTTTTAGTAATTCAAGTTTAAAGTCCTCTTTTAAAGAAGAAAAAAGTTTTTCTGCTTCCTCTTTGGAAAGCTCTTTTCTTTCAAGAGAGAGTCTTTTTTTGATTATTTGTTTAGCTTTTTTTTCTATGGCTTTTAATTCTTCTTCGTTAAAGCACCTGGGATAATAAATGTCGTAAAAAAAACCGTCTTCTGTTGCAGGACCTATTCCGAGTTTTGCATCTGGAAAGAGTTCTTTAACTGCCTGAGCAACTACATGAGCTGCTGTGTGTCTTAAAACCTGAAGAGCCTCTTTATCTTTTTTAAAAACTGGTATTAAGGTAACTTCTTCAGAATCAAAATTAAGTGGAGTGTGCCAATCAATGACTTGTGAATTTAATTTAAAAGCTACGGGTAATTCTTTAGAAACTTTTTTTATTTCTGAAAGTATAGACTTAAGAGGAGAACCTTTTGAAAGTTCAAATTCTCCAATGTCAACTATCCGGATTTTCAAATCTTAAACCCTATTCCCTCTCAAATTAGAAGTAAAAGTGGTAGGCGCGGGCGGGATCGAACCGCCGACCTCTTGCGCGTCAAGCAAGCGCTCTCCCACTGAGCTACGCGCCTGTATAATCAAATTTCTCTCAATAAAATAACAAAATTTTTTCATATGTCAAGTCTATTCAACTTTTTAAAATACTCCTTTTACTATCATGGAAATTATAAACTCAACTGCTGCAATAAACAAAAGAATTTTGTAAGCTTTCTGGGGTGCCTTTACTATAGCAGCAAACATACTTATTAAAGGAGTAATCATTAAAAGTAAAACTCCTATCATACTCAAACAATCAGTATATTTAAGGTTGTCAAAAATCCAGTTGTATCCGTGTACAGGGGCACCCTTTATGTGCTTCCAAAAGTCAACAGTAGCATTAGACCAATACAGCGCTGCTTTGTCAAGTGGGATGTACTGGTTTTTCCCTAAAAAGTAAAAAATAGCTGGTGCAACCATTAAAATAACACCTATTATCGTAAATATCGTCATAACCTTACCAAAGGCTAAACCCATTGGATCTACATAAATTTCTCTTTTTTCCTCCTTCATAGCCCCCACCTCTTTTTTGTTTTTATATTATGTGAGGTAAAACGCCAAGTCCTTCCAATCCTTTAATAATGTTTAATATACCTGCTAAGAATAAAACTCCTATAACGAGCCACCTTACAAAAGCAGGCTTGATAATTTCTGCTATTTTTGCTCCTATTCTTGCACCTATAGTTATTCCAAGAATAGAAGGCACTATAACTACAGGTAAAACCGCTCCTTTTGCTAAGTATATTCCTATAGCCGGAGCATTAGCAGTAATAATAAGCATACTCGTAGCAGTAGCTACTTTAATAGGAGCACCCATTATCATGTTGAGCAAAGGAACATTAGCCCATCCTGCACCAAGCCCAAACATACCAGCAACAAATCCTATAACGCCAAACATAAATACACCTATAGGTAAGTTCTTAATCCTATAATGAACGATCCTCTCTAAACTGGGCTCGTACCACTCTCCAAAAATACCAAGTTTTTTAGACCAGCTGTCAATCTCTTCGTCTTTTACCTCTGGAAATTCAAGCTTCTTAGAAAGTAGCATTATAAAAAATACTAATAAAATAATAATTCCTAATAACAACTTAACATAATACTTTCCACTTGGAAAAGCGTTAGTTACCCAAAGCCCTGCCATACCTCCTAAAACAGAAGTAATAACCATAATAGGAGCTATAACCGCAAACAACCTTATGTTAGCAAGCCCTTTCCTAACCAAATAAGGAACTGATGTTAATGCAGAAGTAACTGCCATAACAAGTCCAGCACCTCTTATAAAATCTACATTAAAAGGAGTCAAAACCGTTGCCAATGGAACATACAAAACTCCACCACCTACTCCAGATACCGGCGAAATTATACCTATTAATAGCGTAAAAAAGAACAAAAATAAAGGCCAAAACCACCATTCTGCTCCCATTGGAACACCCCCCTTAATTTTTTCTTTTTATTACCCCTTGTACACCTCCTATAAATACCTCTCCTTTTTTCACTTTATTTTTTAATTATTTCTCAAGAATTATAACAAAGTTCCTTTATAAGTCAAACCAAAAAAATATAAATAGGGGAAATAATATACGAATTTTGCTGGTTATATACGAATTTTTTAATAAAGATCCCTTTTTTGGATTTTTTCTCTATTTTTGATTAATTTTTAAATAAGGAATAAATTAAAATTTTTTAGTCTTATTCTCACTTTCAATTAAAAAGATTTAATAAATAAAAAAGGGGATGCACAAAATGTGCATCCCCGTATTTTAATTACTCTAACACGAGCTTAAAAACAAACTATTTTACAATCCCACTCTTCTTTTTTGTGAAGCCATCCATCAACATAACCTTTAGTATAAAGACAGGCGTCCTTCAAGTAAAAACAAATCTTACCTTCTTCAATCTTTACATCAAGTTTTTGACACCACTCCCCTTTAGATAAGTCTATGTTAAAACTACCTATTTTAATTCCTAAAACTTCTATAGTCACGCTAAAAGATCCATTCTTACATATTTTTCCTTCTATACCTATTACTTTTATATCAAATTTAAAATCTATACAATCATCAACCATTTCTCCTACTTTTAAATTTTCCAATATGTACTCATTAAGACTTTTGTTTAACTTTTCCATGACTTACCTCCTTTAATGATTTTTTGATGATACAATAAAAATGACCTCGTCCCCCCTTTTAAATAAAAATAAAAACCAATTTTTAACCAAATAAACGCACTATTTTATTTTATGGACCCATTCTCCCACCCCCCACGATTAGAATTTAACTTAAAACTTAAAACAATTTAAGTAATTTTAATTTTATGTTTTTTTCACTTTTTGTCAAAAAAGAAAATCATAAATAAATTTAAATTAAAATAAATTTATTTAAGAAAATCCTAAAATTTCTTGTGATTTTTTAAAATTTCTTACTTTTTTAATCAAATTATTAAATATTTTTATTAAATATAAAAGAATTTATATAAAGAGACTAAAAAAATCTTGACCATTTAGAAAAGTTTAATTTTAGGAAAGTTTAAAAAGAGTTTCTATAAAAAGAAAACGGGGCTAAAAGCCCCGTTTTCAGATAAAACGAAGTGTTTATTGAACCTTTATTATTAAACCCTTACACCCAGCCTTTTTCCTCGTAAACTATTCTTCCTGTTCCTGCTGGAATGAGTCTTCCAATAATTACATTCTCTTTAAGTCCTCTTAAGTAATCCACTTTACCAGCAATTGACGCCTCTGTAAGAACTCTCGTGGTCTCCTGGAAAGACGCTGCAGAAAGCCATGAATCTGTTAAAAGTGCTGCTTTAGTAATTCCAAGAATAACAGGCTCTGCAACAGCTGGTCTTCCTCCTTGAGCAATTACCCTCTCGTTCTCCTCCTCAAACTTAACCTTGTCAACTATTTCTCCTATCATAAAATTCGTATCTCCAGCCTCTTTTATCTTTACCTTCTTCAGCATCTGTCTGACTATAACCTCAAAGTGCTTGTCATTAATCTTAACTCCCTGAAGCCTGTAAACCTCCTGAATCTCCTCAACCAAGAACCTTGCAACACCTTTAATTCCCTTAACTTTTAAAATGTCGTGTGGATTTGGAGATCCTTCTATAAGTGGGTCTCCTGCTCTTACGATGTCTCCTTCTCTAACAACTATGTGCTTACCCTTTGGAATTAAGTACTCCTGAGGCTCTCCAATCTCTGGCTGAATAACTACTTTTTTCTTACCTCTCGTCTCTTTCTCAAACACGACCCTTCCGTCAATCTCAGTAATCATTGCGTACTCTTTTGGTTTTCTTGCCTCAAAAAGGTCTGTAACCTTTGGCAAACCTCCTGTAATGTCTTTTGCCTTAAGCGTTTCTCTTGGAATCCTTGCAATTACATCTCCAGCCTTTACATAATCTCCTTCCTGAACGCTTATAATCGCACCAACTGGAAGCTCGT
Source organism: Thermodesulfobacteriota bacterium (assembly GCA_013153525.1). Classification (GTDB taxonomy): domain Bacteria; phylum Desulfobacterota; class Thermodesulfobacteria; order Thermodesulfobacteriales; family Thermodesulfobacteriaceae; genus Thermodesulfobacterium. The sequence continues at coordinate 11,066 of JAADEG010000077.1, read as the reverse complement.
ACCTTGCTTTACCTCTTCCGTCAGGAAGGTCAATGGTTCTTCCTTTTTCGTCTTTAAGAGAAATTCTTGGACGATAGTCCGTAAGCTTGTAGTCCCTAACTATAATGCTAACCCTACCAGTAGTTGGATCAATCTTTTCGTCAACCGTAACCCCGTCTATAATGTCTCCAAACTTTACCTTTCCAGAAGTCTCAGCAATTATTGGCGTGGTATATGGATCCCACTCTACGAGAAGATCTCCTGGTTTAACCTCCTGCCCTTCTTCTACCCTTACTTTTGCTCCGTAAGTAACAGGATACTTTTCTATAATTCTTCCGTCTGCTCCAACGACCGCAATCTCTCCCTGACGATTAAGTGCAATAAGCGTTCCGTCCTCTCTTCTAACGAGTCTAAGATTTATAAACTGGATTTTACCCTGAGACTGAGCTCTGTGTTCACTCTGCTCAAGAGCCTTTCCAACTGCTCCTCCAATGTGGAATGTTCTCATCGTGAGCTGGGTTCCAGGCTCTCCAATTGACTGAGCTGCAATTATTCCTATTGCCTCTCCGATCTCAACGAGCCTTCCTGTTGCAAGGTCTCTTCCATAACACTTTCTGCAAACTCCGTGTTTTGCCTCACAGGTAAGAACAGACCTTATCATTACCTTTTCAACTCCAGCCTCTTTAAGTTTTTTAACTGCCTCCTCGTCTATCTCCTCGTTTGCCCTAACGAGAACCTCTCCTGTTACAGGATCAACTATGTCCTCAAGAGCAACTCTTCCAAGAACTCTATCCCAAACAGGCTCTATTATTTCTCCTGCCTCAATAAGATGCCCAATTTCTATTCCGTCAATAGTACCACAGTCCTCCTCTGTAATAATACAGTCCTGAGCAACATCAACGAGTTTTCTCGTAAGATATCCAGCGTTTGCAGTTTTAAGAGCTGTGTCTGCAAGTCCTTTTCTTGCTCCGTGTGTGGAAATAAAGTACTCAAGAACTGAAAGCCCTTCTCTAAAGTTACTCTTAATCGGAGTTTCAATAATTTCTCCAGAAGGCTTTGCCATAAGTCCTCTCATTCCTGCAAGCTGTTTAATCTGGTCCTTAGAACCTCTTGCTCCAGAAAACGCCATAATATAAACTGGATTAAAACTTGGTCCTATAACTTTTTCACCGTTTGGTCCAATGTATTCCTTAGTTTCCATCTCCTTTATCATCTCTTCTGTTACGCGCTCTGTTGCATTGGACCAGATGTCAACTACCTTGTTGTACCTTTCGCTCTCAGTTATAAGTCCTTCTCTGTACTGTTCCCAGATCTCTGCTACCTTTTTCTCTGCCTCAGCAAGAATTTCTGCTTTTTTCTTTGGAATAGTAAGATAGTCAACAGAAATTGAAAGTGCTGCTACTGTTGCCTGAGCAAAACCAAGGTCTTTTAGCCTATCAGCAAAAATAACTGTTTTCTTTACACCTGCTCTACGATAAGATAAGTCAATAAGCTTCTGTAACTCCTTCTTCGTGAGTGGCTTGTTGTACTCTTCAAACTTGATTTCTTCTGGAACGATAGTTGAAAAGAGAACCCTTCCTACAGTGGTTTCAACGAGTTTTCCGTCTATCTTAACCTTTATCTTTGCCTGAAGGTGAACAGCACCAGTCTGATAAGCAAGAATTACCTCGTCTTTGTCTCTAAATACCTTACCCTCTCCTTTTGCAAAAGGTCTTTCAAGAGTCATGTAGTAAATTCCAAGAACCATGTCCTGGGTGGGATAGACAACCGGTATTCCATTAGCAGGAAGAAGAATGTTATTCGTAGAGAGAATAAGAACTCTGTTTTCAATCTGAGCCTCTACAGAAAGTGGAACATGAACTGCCATCTGGTCTCCATCAAAGTCAGCGTTATAAGCAACGCATACCAATGGATGAAGCTGTATTGCTTTCGTATCAATAAGTATCGGCTCAAATGCCTGAATTCCAAGTCTGTGAAGTGTCGGAGCACGGTTAAGCATTATGGGATACTCTTTTACTATTTCCTCAAGTGCATCCCATACTGCTGGATGTTCCTCTTCAACGAGTTTTTTTGCTGTTTTTATGTTGGTTGCATATCCGTGTCTTTCAAGCCATCCGTAAATGTAAGGCTTAAAAAGCTCAACAGCCATTTTTTTTGGAAGTCCACACTGATGCATTCTAAGCTCTGGTCCAGCAACTATCACGGATCTTCCAGAAAAGTCAACTCTTTTACCAAGAAGATTCTGCCTGAATCTTCCCTGCTTTCCTTTTAAAACATCAGACAAACTCTTAAGAGGCCTGCGATTTGCTCCCATTACAGGACGCCCTCTTCTTCCGTTATCAAAAAGGGCATCCACTGCCTCTTGAAGCATTCTTTTCTCGTTCTTTAAAATGATCTCCGGAGCATCAAGATCTATAAGCTTTTTCAACCTTACATTTCTGTTAATAACTCTTCTGTAAAGATCATTAAGATCAGATGTAGCAAATCTTCCACCTTCAAGAGGAACAAGAGGTCTAAGCTCAGGAGGAATCACTGGAATAACTTTTAAGATCATCCACTCTGGTTTGTTTCCAGACTGTTTAAATGCTCTTGCAAGCTGAAGCCTTTTTCCGAGTTTTTTACGCCTTGCCTCACTCGTCGTAGTCTGCATTTCAACCTGTATGTCCTGAATAAGCTTGTCAAGATCAAGGTTTCTCAAAAGCTCGTATATTGCAGCAGCTCCAGTCTCAGCAACTATCTGATCTCCGTACATCTCTCTTAAAGTGTAATACTTCTCCTCTGTTAAAATCGTGCCAACAGGATACTCCTCTATCTGACTCTCTATTACCACATACTTTTCAAGATAAAGAATAGACTCAACCTCTTTAAGCGTCATGTTAAGAAGAAGCCCGATTTTACTTGGAATGCTTCTCAAGTACCAAATGTGAGCAACAGGTGCAGCAAGCTCAATGTGTCCCATTCTTTCTCTTCTTACTTTACTCTGAATAACCTCAACTCCACACTTTTCACAGATAACTCCTCTGTGCTTCATTCCTCTGTACTTTCCACAAAGACACTCAAAGTCTCTTACAGGACCAAAAATCCTCGCACAAAAAAGTCCGTCTTTCTCAGGCTTAAGAGTTCTATAATTTATAGTCTCAGGTTTTTTTACCTCTCCGTAACTCCACTCTCTTATCTTTTCAGGAGAGGCAATACCAAGTTTTATTGCCCTTATTTTCATTAAGTCCTTGGGTTTTTCTAAAATTGAAAGGAGCTCTTTCATTACTTATACACCCCCTTTGTCTTTTATTCTTCTATTAACTCTACATCAAGGCAGAGCCCCTGCAACTCCTTCATAAGTACCTTGAAGCTCTCAGGCATTCCACCCTCAAGGAAGTTATTCCCTTTAACGAGCTTTTCGTACATCTTAGCTCTACCTTCAACATCGTCGCTCTTAACAGTTAAGAATTCGTGAAGAGTATATGCTGCTCCATAAGCCTCAATTGCCCAAACTTCCATCTCTCCAAGTCTCTGTCCACCAAACTGGGACTTTCCACCGAGTGGCTGTTGAGTAATAAGTGAATACGGTCCTGTAGAACGAGCATGAATTTTGTCGTCAACGAGGTGATGAAGCTTTAACATGTGCATGTATCCCACTGTTACAGGCTCCATAAAAGGTTCTCCAGTCATTCCGTTGTAAAGAGTAGTAGTTCCGCTTTCACTAAGTCCTGCAAGCTTTAACCACTTCTTAATTTCTTCTTCTTTTGCACCTGCAAATACAGGAGTTGCAATGTGAATACCATCTATAAATCCCTTAGCAAGCTCTATTATTTCTTCATCACTCTTTCCTTCAACAAGTCTCTCGTACTCGTCTTCGTAAAAAATTTCTTTTAACATCGCTTTTATACTTTCAACCTGATACTCCTCAGCAAGTTTTGCAAGCTTTTTACCAAGCTCTTTACAAGCCCATCCAAGGTGAGTTTCAAGGAGCTGTCCAATGTTCATACGGGACGGAACACCAAGAGGAGATAAAATAATGTCAACAGGAGTACCGTCCTCAAGATAAGGCATGTCTTCTATAGGTACGATTTTGGACACAACACCCTTGTTTCCGTGGCGTCCTGCCATCTTGTCTCCAGGCTGAAGTTTTCTCTTCATTGCAACATAGACTTTTACTATCTTAAGAACACCCGGAGGAAGTTCGTCTCCTTTCTTTATCTTATTAATCTTTGCCTCGTACTCTGAAATAACCTCTTTTCTCTTCTTTTCGTAAGCCTTTAATACCTCACCTACTGCCTGCTTTTTAGAAGATGGAACCACCTCTTTAAGTCTTGGAAGCAATGCTGCTGGTATCTTTTCAAGAACTTCAAGAGTAAATTCTTCTCCTTTGCTTAAGTAAACCTCTCCTTCTTTCTCAAGCTCACCAGTACTCTTTTCTCCTTCAAGAAGCTTTGCAAGGGTTCTTACGACACTTCTCGTCAATACCTCAAGAATGTCTGCCTGATTTCTTAAAAGTTTTGCTATAAGCTCGTCCTCTTTCTGACGGGCTCTGCTGTCCTTTTCTATACCTTTTCTCGTAAGAATCTTGGTGTCTATTACTATTCCCTCTATACCAGCAGGTACTCTTAAAGATGTATCTTTTACATCCTTTGCCTTTTCTCCAAAAATCGCTCTTAAAAGCTTTTCTTCTGGAGTAAGAGTAGTTTCTCCTTTTGGCGTAACCTTTCCAACTAATATGTCTCCGGGTTTTACATAACTACCAATTTTAACTATTCCACTTTCGTCAAGGTTTGCAAGAAGCTCTTCTCCTACATTAGGCAAGTCTCTCGTTATCTCTTCTCTACCAAGCTTGGTTTCTCTTGCCACGCACTCAAATTCTTCAATGTGTATAGAAGTAAAAACATCGTCCCTTACGAGTCTCTCTGAAATTATGATTGAGTCCTCAAAGTTGTATCCTCTCCAAGGCATAAACGCTACGAGAACATCCTTTCCAAGTGCAAGCTCTCCCTTGTCAATAGAAGGTCCGTCTGCAAGAAGGTCTCCTTTTTTAACTCTCTGCCCTGGTCTAACCACCGGTCTCTGATTAAATGTGGTGTTCTGATTGGACTTTTTCCACTTTATAAGCTCGTATATTTTAATTTCTGGAAGTCCTCCGTTTTTAGGCTCGTATCTCACAACTATTCTATTACTGTCAACATCCTCAACAACTCCGTCTCCTTCTGCAACTATTATCATTCCAGAATTTCTCGCAACCGCCCTTTCCATTCCAGAACCAATAAGCGGTGCTTTAGGTATTACCAGTGGTACTGCCTGCCTCTGCATGTTTGAACCCATAAGTGCACGGTTAGCGTCGTCGTGTTCAAGAAAAGGAATAAGAGAACTTGACACACTAACTACTTGTGCAGGGAAAAGATCTACGAGATCAACCTCGTCTCTGTGAGCAATGATAAACTCACCGTTTTTTCTTGCTGGAACATATTCGTCAAGTATTTTACCGTCTTTGTCAATTTTTATGGTAGATTGTGCTATAACGAGATCCTTTTCCTCTGCTGCATTAAGGTAAAGTATCTGATTAGTAACCTTTCCGTCTTTAACGAGTCTGTAAGGCGTCTGCAAAAATCCATAAGGATTGGTAAGAGCATAAGTAGTAGGAGAAACTATAAGTCCAATGTTTGGTCCTTCTGGAGTTTCAATTGGGCAAATTCTTCCATAGTGGCTTGGATGAACATCTCTTACTTCAAACCCTGCTCTTTCCCTGGTTAAACCTCCTGGACCAAGAGCAGAAAGCCTTCTTTTGTGAGTGAGCATGGAAAGAACATTCGTCTGATCCATAAACTGAGAAAGTTGTCCCTGAGCAAAAAACTCCTTTACAGCACCTATAACAGGCTTGCTGTTTATAAGCTCTGCAGGTGTGAGTGCATCTGGCTCTTGAAGCTGAAGTTTTTCTTTTATACTTCTTTCCATTCTGGTAAGTCCGATTAAAAACTGATGCTCAACGAGCTCTCCAACAGCTCTTACCCTTCTGTTTGCAAGGCTATCTATGTCGTCTCCTTCTTCTTCGTTTGCCCTGAGTCTTATAAGCTCTTTCAAAATTGCAACTACATCCTCAAGCGTAAGGGTTCTCTGAGTAATCGGTATGTCAAGATTAAGCCTGAGATTAATCTTGTACCTTCCTATTTCAGAAAGGTCGTAAGTTGAAGGATCAAAAAACAAAGACCTAAAGTAAGCCTCTGCAACCTCTTTATTTACAGGGCTTGAAGGTCTCATTTTTTTGTATATTTCAATAAGTGCAGACTCTCTATCCTTTGCCTTATCTGCTTTTAAGGAATCTCTCAAAGCAGAGGTGTACCTGTGAGCATCTACGAAAAGAACCTCAATCTCTTCAATTCCCTTTTCTCTAAGCTCTTTTAGTTTGTCTTTTGTAATTTCTTCGTTTACATGAAGTATGATTTCTCCTGTTTCTTTGTCAACCACATCCTTTGCCACGAACTTTCCTATAAGTGCATCGTCAGGAAGAAGGATGCTCTTAATACCTGCTTTTTTCATTCTTCTTATAGCACCAGCACTTATAACCCTTCCCTTTTTAACTATTACATCACCTGTTTCAGGATTAACTATGTCAACTATAGCCTTTTGTCCTGCTATAAGCTCATAATCAACGATTCTTTCAACTCCACTCTCAAGAATTCTGTACTTTTCAGTAGGATAAAAAAGTGCTAAAATCTCTTCGTCCTCAAGTCCCATTGCCTTTAAAAATACAGTAGCACTGATGTTCTTTCTCTTGTCAATACGAACGAGAAACCTTCCTCTGTAGTCGTAAATAAAGTCAAGCCAAGACCCCTTAACAGGAATGACTCTTCCTATGTAAGTAAGTCTTCCTGCTTTTGCGTGAGTTTTGTCCTTTTCAAAAATAACTCCAGGAGACCTCTGAAGCTGATTAACCACTGCTCTTTCAGTTCCGTTTATAATAAACCTTCCGTCCTCTGTCATAAGAGGAATTGCTCCAAAGTAAAGCTCCTGCTCCTTTACTTCTTTAATCGTCCTGGAATTGCTTTCTGGATCAAAGTCGTAAGTAACGAGTCTGACCTTAAGTTTCATAGGGGCTTCGTATGTAAGCCCCTTTTCCTTTGCCTCGTCTGGAGTGTATTCTGGATCCAAAATCTTGTATTCTAAGTATTCAAGCTCTGCAGTATCTGCGTAGTCTTTAATAGGGAAAACCACTTTAAAACACCTGTGAATCCCCACATCACTACGATTTTCCGGAGGGGTCTTTGCCTGTAAAAACCTGTTATAAGACTCCTTTGGTATCTTCAAAAGGTACGGTACATCTTGAATTTGTTTTACTTTTGCAAAGCTTTTTCTTATTCTTAAACCAGACATTTTTTAAATCCCCTCCTTGGTTTTATATAATGACAAAAAGGGTTTTCCCCTGTTTCCAGAGGAAAACCCTTTTCAATTCAGTTATACAGGCGTAAAAACCCCTGCACACTACTTGACTTCTACTTTTGCACCAGCAGCTTCCAACTTCTTCTTAATCTCCTCTGCCTCCTCCTTAGACACACCAGTCTTAACTGGCTTAGGTGCAGATTCAACGAGCTCTTTTGCCTCCTTAAGTCCAAGCCCTGTAATCTCTCTTACAGCCTTAATAACCTGGATCTTGTTTCCACCAATCTCCGTAAGAATTACATCAAATTCTGTCTTTTCTTCAGCTTTTTCAGCAGCTTCTCCTGCTCCAGGAGCTACTGCTGCTGCAGCTACTGCTGCAACAGGTGCTGCTGCACTAACTCCAAACTTCTCCTCAAGCTCCTTAATAAACTCTGCAAGCTCAAGTACGCTCATGTTGGAAATGAACTCAATTACTTCTTCCTTCGTTACTGCCATTTCAACCCTCCTCCTTGTGTTCTAAGTTTTTTACTTACCTTCTTCAGCTTTTTTCTGTTCAATTGCCTTAAGTACATAAAGAAAGTTCCTGAGCACTGCAGCAAGTACACCAACGAAGTTTGCAATTGGTGCCTGAAGCGTGCCAAGAACCTGTGCAAGAAGCACCTCTCTGGACGGTAGCTTAACCAAGTTCTCTATTGCCTTTGCCTCGTACCCCTTACCCTGAATTACGAATCCCTTTAATTCAAGAGAAGGATGCTCCTTAATAAAATCATTAACTACTTTTGCAACCTCAACAGGGTCTTCGTAAGCAAACACGAGTGCAGTAGGTCCCTCTATAAAGTCTGTTACTTTTTCAAAGTTAGTACCCTGTGAGGCAATTCTTATAAGGGTGTTTTTAGCAACTTTTACTTCTCCACCCTTTTCTCTTACGAGTTTCCTTATTTCGTTACTCTCTGCTGCAGTAAACCCTCTAAAGGATGTAATAAACACACCTTCTGCTCTACTAAATTTGTCTTTTAAAAGCTTTATAACTTCTGCTTTTTGTGCACGAGTAAGCAAGGCTAAACCTCCTCTGGTTGTTTCGTAAAAATTTCTTACCGAAAGGGTACCCTTTCGCCTCCAGTAGGCTGAGGAAGCTTCCTCATTTAAGCCTCTCGGCACCTACTATCTTAAGCCCAGGGATACCCTCTTCCTGAGGGATATCCAGGGCGTTAATCTCCAGAATAGTTCTGGATTAAGTTCCTCACATCGTTTGGGTCAACCTTTATTCCAGGTCCCATAGTAGTGGATATAGTTACTCCTTTTATGTATTGCCCCTTTGCTGCAGGGGGTTTTGCTTTTAATAATGCATCAAAAAATGCTGCCATGTTCTCAAGAAGCTTCTTCTCTCCAAAAGACACCTTTCCTACAGGTACATGTACTACACCACCCCTGTCAACCTTAAAGTCTATTTTACCAGCCTTAACCTCTTTAACAGCCTTCGCAACATCAAAAGTTACAGTACCTGTCTTTGAACTCGGCATAAGTCCACGAGGTCCAAGGATCTTTCCAAGCTTACTAACAGCTGGCATCATGTCAGGTGTTGCAATAACCTTATCAAACTCAAGCCACTCCTCTTCCTGAATCTTTTTAATAAGATCCTCGTCACCTACATAATCAGCTCCTGCCTCCTCTGCCTCCTTAGCCTTTTCTCCCTTAGCAAAAACAAGCACTCTTACAGGCTTACCTGTTCCGTGAGGAAGAACTACTGATCCCCTTACCATCTGATCTGCATGACGAGGATCAACCCCAAGGTTAACTGCAACCTCTACTGTTTCGTCAAAATTCGCATAAGCAGTTTCAAGAGCAAGTTTTACAGCCTCTTCAAATGTATATTTTTTCGTTCTGTCAATCTTCTTGAGAGCCTCTCTGTACTTTTTCCCTCTTCTTGCCATCTTGCCACCTCTCTTAGTCCACTATTTCTATACCCATACTCTTAGCAGTTCCTTCAATGCTTCTCATCGCTGCCTCAAGAGTTGCAGCAGTCATGTCTTTCATCTTCATTTTAGCTATTTCTTCAAGCTGTTTCCTCGTAACTTTACCAACTATCTCTTTACCCGTTTTGTGAGCTCCCTTTTCAATTCCTGCTGCCTTCTTTAAGAGAACAGATGCAGGTGGAGTCTTTAACTCAAAAGTAAAAGACCTATCCTGATATACCGTAATAACAACTGGAATAATGTATCCTTCTTGTCCACGGGTCTTTTCGTTAAAAGCTTTAACGAATTCCATTATGTTAACACCATGCTGTCCAAGAGCAGGTCCAACTGGTGGCGCAGGTGTAGCCTGTCCAGCAGGAATCTGAAGTTTTATCTGTGCTACCACCTTCTTAGCCATATACCATACACCTCCAAATTAAATCTTCTGCAAGTAAGCAAACTCTATCTCAACGGGTGTCTCTCTACCAAATATACTTACGAGTACCCTTACTTTTCCTTTATCAGGTTTAACTTCGTCAACAATTCCTATAAAGTTTGCAAAAGGTCCTTCTGTAATTCTAACTCTATCACCCTGCATAAACTGATAACGAGGCTTTGGCTTGATCTCTTCAACAACAAGCTGAGAAATAAGCTTCTCCACCTCTTCACTACGAAACATGTAAAGCTTGTCTCCACCAGCTATGTCTAAAACTCCCTCTATTCCCTTTATAACCTCTCTAAGCTCCTCATCCATCTCAGCATAAATCAAAAAGTATCCAGAATAAAACTTCTTTGAAACCTGCTTTTCAGGAGAAAAAATCACCTCTATCTCTTTTGGTGGAGGAACAAAAAACCTCTCTATCTTGTTTTCAAGTCCTTTTTCTTTTAAAGTTTTCTCAAGCTCTTCTTTTACCTTCTCCTCAAATCCTGCCCAAACCTGAACAGAATACCAGATCTTACTCACTTTACCTCACCAGTAAAGATATTATTGCGTTGTATATTACATCAAGAAGCCCTAAGTAAGCTCCTATAAACAAACTAAAAACCAAAACCATTAAAGTACTTGCCATAACTTGCTTTTTATTTGCCCATGTAATTTTTTTCGCTTCTATTTTAACCTCTTTTAAAAATTTTACAGCCCTTGCAAAAAAATTTAATTCTTCTTCTTTTTTGGTTTTTATGGTTTCTCTTTTTACCTGGGGCTTTTCAGCAGTAACCTTTGCCCCTGCTCCCTCTAATTGCTGTTGCATTCTTTTTTTCTTTTTTGCTCTTGCAGCCCTTCCCATTTCTTACCCTACTTAAAAAATGAAAAACTGGCAGGCCAGGAGGGACTCGAACCCCCAACCTTCGGATTTGGAGTCCGATGCTCTACCAATTGAGCTACTGGCCTGCCTTACTTCTTAACCTCTCTGTGAAGTGTATGTCTTCTGTCCCACGGACAATACTTTCTAAGCTCAAGCCTGTCAGGCGTATTTCTTCTATTTTTAGTAGTAGTGTAATTTATCCTCTTACACTCCGTACACTGAAGATGAATAATAACTCTTGCCTCTCCCTTCTTTGCCATCTCTTAGCTCACCCCTTTACTCAATAATCTTTGTAACGACTCCTGCTCCAACTGTCCTTCCACCCTCTCTTATCGCAAACCTTAATCCCTCCTCCAATGCTACTGGCTTTATAAGCTCAACCTCAAGCTCCACATTGTCCCCTGGCATCACCATCTCCACTCCCTCAGGAAGCTTCACCACCCCAGTAACATCCGTCGTCCTAAAA
>JAADEG010000021.1 GCA_013153525.1 Thermodesulfobacteriota bacterium | reverse complement strand
CAAAAGATCCTTATGCAGGAGAGTTCGTAAGACGAGGTGGGTTTACTTTAATTGCTAAATTTGCAATGGAAAGTAAAAGAGGCAAATTTGAAAAAGAAATTTTTAAAGAGCTTCTTAAAGTAATAGAATTAGGAGCTTTTGATGAAAGAAATTTTGTAAAAAAGCAGTTCTATGGGCTCTTAGGCAAATAAATAAATCTATCCCGGAGATGAGAAAAGATGTAAAAAAAACTAAGCGAAGACCTCGCTAATTCCTCAAGTAAAAGCGCAAAATGGATTGGAAAAAGATTCTTAAAGATTTTTAAAATCGTTTTTTTTGGATTTTGTGATATATTTTAACGAGTGCGGATCAGGAATTAATTTTTCACAGGGAGTTAAAAATGGAAGTAAAAAGAGAAACTGCAAGCCTTGAGACTCTTTGGGAAATAATAAAAACTCTTACCGGTGAGCACGGCTGTCCCTGGGATAAAAAACAAACTCCTCTCACTTTAAAAAAGTATCTCGTTGAAGAGGCTTACGAGGCTTACGAAGCAATAGAAAAAGGAATTCCTGAAGAGGTAAGAGAAGAGCTCGGTGATTTGTTCTTTCTTCTTTTATTTATTCTTTACCTTTACGAAAGAGATGGGGTTTTTACTTTAAGAGATCTCTTTTACTTTACCGCTCAAAAAATGATAAGAAGACATCCTCATGTATTTGGAGACGAGGTTGCTAAAACTGCTGAAGAAGTGCTTCAAAAGTGGCAAAAAATAAAGAAAAAAGAAGGCAAGAGCTCTTCTGTTCTCGGAAACATTCCAAGAAGTCTGCCAGCGCTTCAAAGGGCTTACAGACTCGGAGAAAGGGCAAGTAGAGTAGGATTTGATTGGGAAAAGCCGGAAGATGTTATAGAAAAAATAGAAGAAGAGCTTCAAGAGGTTAAAAAGAGCCTTAAAACAGGATCCGGGCTTGAAGAAGAAGTAGGAGACCTTCTTTTTACTATTGCAAACTTTGCAAGAAAAGCAGGAATAAATCCGGAAGATGCCTTAAGAAAGGCTCTTGATAAGTTTGAAGATAGGTTTAAAACCCTTGAAAAAGAGGTAGAAAAAAGAGGGCTTTCCTGGGAAAAGCTTAGTATAAAAGAGCTTGACGAAATTTGGGAAGAGCTTAAGTCAAAACATGGAGACTCCACTAATTCAGGTTAAAAACTTATACTTTTCTTACGAAGGGCATGTAGTTCTAAAGGACATAAGTCTGGAAGTTAAACAAGGAGATTTTCTCGCAATTATTGGTCCTAATGGAGGTGGAAAAAGTACCCTTATTAAGTGTGTGCTTGGAATTTTAAAGCCTTTAAAAGGTGAGGTCTTTTTGTGGGGAGAGCCTTTGGATAAGTTTAAAGATTGGTATAAAATAGGATATGTTCCTCAGAGAGCCGGAGAAATCGTTGATTATTTAAATCCTATAACAGTTAAGGAGTTTCTCAAACTTCCTGAAAAGTGGTATGGGAAAAAGATAAAAAAGGAGCTTTTTGAACAACTTCTTGACAAGTTTGGTGTTAGGAGCTTTTTAAACAAAAGATTAGGAGAGCTTTCTTACGGACAGCTTCAAAGGGCTTACATAATAAGAGCTCTCGTTCTTGAGCCAGAGCTTCTTATTCTGGACGAACCTTCTGTTGGACTTGACTTTTTTTCTCAGGACGCATTTTATCAACTTCTCGGAGAGTTTTATCAAAAAGGACTTACGATAGTTCTTATTACTCACGAAACCTGGCTTCTTACCAAGTGGGTTAACAAGGTTGCATGCGTGAATCAAAGGCTATTTTTCCACGGCACCCACGAAAGCTTTTGTACTCTTAGTACTAAAAAAGAATTCTTTTCAGATTATCACAAAATTGAACACATACATTGGTGAGATGATGCAGGAACTTTTTTTCTCGTTTGAACTCGTTAAGTACGGAATTATTTCTGCAATTTTGCTTGGTATTTCTCTGAGCTTTACCTCTCCGTTTTTAATTTTAAGAAAAAATTCCCTATTTCCCCACGCCTTAACCCACATTTTGTTTTTTGCAATAATAGTAGTTTCAACATTTGAAGCAAAGATCCCAGATCCCCTCGTTTACCCCGTAATTTTTATAATAGCAATGCTTTCTGCAAGCACGATCTTATTATTAAAATATATTAAATTTTACGAGGATACTGCAACTGCAATCATTACCCATTTTTTCCTTGCACTTGGATTAATAGTTGCAGCTAAGACCTCTCAGTACAACGCTAAACTTTTATCTTACTTATTTGGAAGTGTGGTAGGACTTACGAAAAAAGATCTATACCAAAGTGTATTTTTGCTCGTTCTTACTTTGTTGCTTTTTTACAAGTTTTATCCTTTATGGGTGGCTCAAACTACTGACGAATCTTTGCCAGGGATAAACTTTAAAGTAGCGAATTTTTTTTACTTGTTTCTGCTTACTTTTCAGATACTCGTAGGAATAAAAATTATGGGGATTTTGCTGGTTTCAGCATTTTTCGTGATTTCAGGAGCTGTTGCACTCAAGTTTTCAAGAGGTTTTATGCCTACCACGGGAATAACTGCTATTTTGAACACTTTAGCAATTTTAGGAGGATTTATTTTTTCCTTTTTGTGGGACTTACCTTTTTCAGGAGCAGTGGTAGTATTTATGGGATTGTACCTCGTAGGTTTTAGTATATTCAGGCTGGTTGCGGAGGGTAAGTGATGAAAGTTATTGATACCCATTCCCACCTTAACATGCCTGAATTTAAAAAAGATGTTGAAGAGGTCATCGCAAGGGCAAAAGAAGCCGGTCTTATTGCTTGCATAGTGGTGGGTATAAATCCTTCCACGAATAAAAAGGCTCTTGAGCTTGCTGAAAAGTGGCAGGGTTACATTTTTCCAGTGGTAGGTTTCCATCCGCACGAGGTAAGGCTTATAAAGGAGGAAAATTATGAAGAACTTGAGCTTCAGGCAGAGGATTCAGTGGCTATTGGAGAAATAGGGCTTGACTGGGTAAAAGAGTATTCTCCAAGAGATGTGCAAATAGAAAATTTTGAAAAACAGCTTGATCTTGCGAAAAAACTTGGTAAACCCGTTGTTTTACACCTAAGAGGTGATTCTCAAATGTGGAAAACCGCTATGAGTATTTTAAAAAACTTTTTTCCTGTTAATTTCGTTGCCCATTGCTTTACAGGAGATAAAGAGCTTGCAAAGAAGATTCTTGACATGGGAGGGAAGGTCTCAATTCCAGGAATAGTGACATTTCCCAAGGCAACAGAACTTCAGGAAACCGTTAAGTTTCTTCCTCTGGACTCGTTTTTCGTGGAAACTGACTGTCCATTTCTTGCTCCTGTGCCAATGAGAGGCAAGAGAAACGAGCCAGCATATGTAATATATACCGTTAAAAAAATAGCAGAGTTAAAAAACACTTCTGAGGAAGAGATAGCAGACGCTACCACTAAAAACGCAATTAAGTTCTTTAATCTTCCAATAAAAGCTGAATAGAGGAGGAGTTTATGAGGTTAAAAAGAACGATTGGAGCAGGAGAGCTTGACACCAGTTGGATTGATAAAGAAGTAATAGTTTCAGGATGGGTTTTGAGAAGAAGAGACCACGGAGGAGTAATATTTATAGACCTTAGGGACAGAAGTGGTTTGCTTCAGGTAGTTTTTGAAGAAGGGATCAGACCGGAGGTACACGAAATAGCCGATTCTATAAGAAACGAGTATGTGATAAGCGTAAAAGGTAAAATAAGAAGAAGACCACCTGGAATGGAAAATCCAAAAATTCCTACTGGAGAAATAGAACTCGTTGCTACGGATGTAGAAATTCTTAACACCTCTAAAACACCACCTTTTCAACTTGACGAAGATGTATCAGAGGTCTCAGAGGCAATAAGACTCAAGTATAGATACCTTGAAATGCGCTCTCTTGGAGGGCTTGAGCCTTTTATTTTTAGACACAAAGTAAACAAGTGCATAAGAGACTTCCTTGATTCAAAGGGTTTTCTTGAGATAGAAACGCCATTTCTTACAAAAAGCACCCCTGAAGGAGCAAGAGACTACCTTGTTCCAAGCAGACTTTATCCAGGAAAGTTTTACGCACTTCCTCAGTCTCCACAACTTTTTAAGCAGATATTAATGGTTGCAGGAGTGGAAAAGTATTATCAGATAGTAAGGTGTTTTAGAGACGAAGATTTAAGAGCTGACAGACAGCCGGAGTTTACTCAGCTTGACATGGAGATGTCTTTCGTTGAAGAAAGGGATGTCATGGATGTGGTAGAAGAACTTATAACCGAGCTTTTTAAAAAGTGCTTAGGAATAGAGCTCAGCAGACCTTTTCCAGTATTTACTTACGAAAAAGCACTTGAGGAATACGGTACAGATAGACCTGACATCAGGTTTGAGATGAAACTAAAAAATTTGTCAGAACTTTTTAAAGATACGGAGTTTAAGGTTTTTAAAGGGGCTATTGAGTCTGGAGGAGTGGTAAAAGGAATAAAAGTGCCAGCTTGGTTTTCAAGAAAAGAGCTTGACGACCTTACCAAGTTTGCTCAGGAACTCGGAGCAAAAGGACTTGCCTGGATAAAGTACGATGGAAGCGCTGATAGTTTTGAAAAAAAGTGGAGTTCACCCATAGTTAAGTTTTTTAAGCAGGAAGTTTTTGAAAAGCTTGAGGAAATGTTTGAACCCGGAGACAAGGCTACCTTTTTCTTCGTTGCAGACAAGGTTGAAGTTGCAAACGAGGTCCTTTCAGAGCTCAGGGTTAGCTTAGCAAAAAAACTCGGACTTATTCCAGAAAACAAGTTTGAATTCGTTTGGATAGTTGACTTTCCTTTGTTTGAATGGGATGACGAAGAGGAAAGGCTCGTTTCAGTACATCATCCATTTACCCATCCAAAAGAAGAACACTTAGAGATTCTGGAAAAGGAGCCTTTAAAAGTAAAGTCAAAAGCCTATGACTTAGTGCTTAACGGCATAGAAATAGGTGGAGGAAGTATCCGTATTCACAAAATGGACTTACAGAAAAAGATTTTTAAGCTTCTCAACATTTCAGACGAAGAGGCAGAGGAAAAGTTTGGATTTCTTTTAACTGCTTTGGAATATGGGGCACCACCTCACGGAGGAATTGCCTTTGGACTTGACAGATTAATAATGCTTATGCTTGGAAAAAAGAGCATAAGAGAGGTGATAGCCTTTCCAAAGACACAAAAAGCTCAGTGTTTACTTACTGGAGCTCCTGCTGAGGTGAGGATTGAGCAGATTTTAGAATTACATCTACTTCCTGGATGGGAGAAGAAAAAAGAAGGAAGTTAAGCGTGGAGTTTTACCTTGAGGCATCTTTACACAACCTTGCCAAGTGGCTGAGGTTTTTTGGATACAAGGCGTGGATTTGTGAGAAAAAGCTCAATCTGGAAGAAATTTTAAAACATAGAGATAAAATATTTATTGTAACCAGTGAAGAAACTGCAAGAATGCTTGAGAAAATAGGGGTAAAATATCTTTTAATTCCAAGGCACGATTTCAAGGCTCAGCTTAACTTTCTCATAAATCGGCTAAACATAAATCCAGAGCTAAAACTTAACATATGTAGCGTGTGTGGTCACGAGCTCGTAGAAGTAAGTAAAGAAGAAGTAAAAGAACTCGTGCCTCCGCGAGTTTTTAAGCTTTACGATAGATTTTGTCTTTGTCCAGGGTGCAATAGGGTTTATTGGCAAGGGGATCACATAAAAAGGCTTAAAAATAAATTAAAAAAGATACTAAGCAGGAGGGACAGATGAAGCAAAAAGTTTTGGACTTTGGTACTGCAGATGTAAAAACCATTCCTGCACGCTCAAACATTATGCACGCACTAAAACTCATGATTAATTACAACTTCAGGCGTATGCCAGTTGCAGATGCAGGAACGAAGAGACTTATGGGAATTTTTACTACCACGGATCTTATAAACTTCTTTGGAGGCGGGCAAAAACACAACATAGTAAAAAATCGTTTTAACGGAAACCTTGCAGCAGCTATAAACGAACATGTAGATGAAATTATGGAAAAAGACACCATAACTTTAAAAAGTGATACGAGCGTAAAAGACGCAATTGAGCTGTTTTTTGAGAAAAAAATAGGAGGAGCACCGATAGTAGATAACGAAAACAGGGTAATTGGAATTTTTACGGAAAGAGATCTGCTTAAGTTTTTAAAAGAAAATGTTCAAATTGACGGTCCAGTAAGAAACTTTATGACCACCTCAGTAATTACCATTTCTCCGGATACAAGCATAAAAGAAGCTATGCAGATAATGATAAAAAACAAAATAAGAAGATTACCCGTTGTTGAAGATCACACACTTTTAGGAGTGATAACTACGAGAGAAATAGTAAGATACTTTGGCACAGGAGAGGCTTTTAGGTTCTTACAGAGCGGAGACATAGAAGATACCATTAAAGAACCTGTAAGAGTGCTTCTTGAAAGTGAGGAGATAATGAAGTACAGACCTCTTGTTACTGTTGACATAAGAGCGAGTATATCAGATGTGGTTGACAGGATGCTTTTTGAAAGAACCGGAGTGGTTCTCGTAGTAAGAAAGAAGCGACTTGAAGGAATAATTACCGAGAGAGACTTAATAACCTTTTTACACCAAAAGTTATAATTATCGTAATCTTTTTATAATAAATTACCATTTTTTTACCATTTCAAAGTATTGAAATTTTCATAAATTTAAAATAAACTTTTCTTTCCAGAAAAAATTCGTTAAAGGAGGGACATAATGAAAAAGGTGGTGCCTTTGTTGTGTATGGCTATGGCTTTTAACTTTGCAGTTTCTAATGCTAAAGCATCTGTAGTAAGTAATTCTACTAACTCTACTTCTCTTAGTGAAATCGTAGTAACAGCAACCAGAATAGAAGAACCCATTAAAAATGTAGCTCCTTTCGTGGAAGTAATAACTTCTTCAGACATAAAAGATAGTACTGCTCAAGATGCAGGAGATGCAATGATTGAAGCAGGTCTTGGACATGTACACAAGTATCCAGGTGTTTTAACTTCCAGAGTAGAAATAAGAGGACTTTCTACTAATCTTTTTGACATGGAAAAGAGTAGAGTACTTTTATTAATAGACGGTCACCTTGCAGGTACTGTAAACATGGCAAAAATTCCTTTAGATGATGTAGAAAAAATAGAAATCGTTAAAGGTCCTTCGTCAGTGCTTTATGGTTCTCAGGCTATGGGAGGAGTAATTAACATCATTACCAAAAATCCACCTAAAAAGCCAGGATTAAAAAGCATGGTTGGAGTTGAATTAGGATCTTGGTCTTATTATAAAGGAAAAGCAGAAGTAAAAGGAAAGAAAGGAATTTTTGGTTTTTACCTTTTAGGAACTCGTTCTCATCAGGGAGATTACAAAGCTAAGGATTACGGGGAAATTAAAAACTCTTCTTATAACGAAGAGTACTTTTCAGGTAAGGTTGCTCTTAAAAACCTTATAGCAGGAATAAAATACTACAAAGGCTGGAAAATAGGAAGTCCTGGTGGTACCTATAATCCTGATCCCAATGATTATTCAAACAAAAAAAGAACAGAGTACAGTCTTAAGTACGAGTTAAAAGACATAAAAGCTCAAGTGTTTTATGTAAAAGACGAGGATGAGTGGCACGACTTAAACGATACCTCTGGTGCTACTGTTAACATTACTTACAAAACGACCAAAACTACAGGAGCAAGCCTTCAAAAAGAATTTTCTTTTAAGTTTGACAAAGTTTTAATAGGTGGTGACTGGAATCAAATTAAAGTTGAGAGTCATAAACTTTCAGGTGCTCCGTACTTTCCAAATTCTAAGTACAATACTTACGGTGCTTTTCTTGAAAATAAGCTCTACTTAATGAACGAAAAGTTTATAATTTCAGGAGGAATAAGATACGACTACTTTAAAGACGAAATATTAGCTACTCCTGGATTAACAGTAACCCCGCAGAAAAGAGATATTGATCACTTTACTTATAGAGGTGGCATGGTTTTTAAGGTAAACTCTAACCTTAGTTTAAAAGCAAACGCAGGAACCGGTTTTAGAGCACCTGCACCCGATGAACTTGCTGCAAATTATGTATCCTCTTGGGGTACCCGCTACATAGGAAATCCCAATCTTAGCCCTGAAAAATCTTTTGGAATAGACGGAGGTTTCGTATATACTACACCTACTCTTAAAACAGAAGTAGATTACTTTTACAATAAATTTAAAGACAAAATATTGTGTATATTTGACTCCTCTTTAAATGCAATGACCTTTAAAAATGTTGAAGGAGCTAAAATTCAGGGATTTGAGGCAAACATTTCTGTAGAGCTTGCTCCAATTTTAAATACTTCCTTTTCTGTAGAACCTTTTACTAATCTTACCTATTATACCCAATTGAAAAATGAGGACCCCACAGAGGTTTCTAAGTACGGACCAACTTTGCTTTACACTCCTAAGTGGACGGGTACATTCGGAATTAAGTTTGCTTCTGAAAAGTGGGATGCAAGAATTACTGGAACTTACATAGGAAAAGAAAAAGTCATTGACTGGGATTGGACTTCTCCTACTTATGGAAAAGCAGTAGAAAAAGGCAGTTTTACCATCTTTAACTTTGCTTGCAGTATTCGTCCTGTTAAACACTTAGAACTTACTGCAAAAATTAGTAACTTGTTTAACAAAGCTTACGAATATGTACAATACTATCCAATGCCTGAAAGAAGTTATTATATAGGGGCTACTTTGAAATTTTAAGTAAAGGAGAACATGAAAGTGAAGCTTTTACGACAAAAGTATAAAACTTTTATCCAGCTGGTAGTCTTTCTCGGTTTTCTCGCCTTCCCCCTCCTCCCTGCTTTTTCTTTCCCTCAAAGAATCGTTTCTCTCAGCCCATTTATTACTGAAAGCCTTTACATACTTGGAGTGCAGGACAAAATCGTAGGAAGCACTATTTACGACAGAACTCCTGGTGCATCTACCAGAACAAAAGTAGGAAGTATAACGGATGTCAACATAGAAAAAATTTTAAGCCTTCACCCTGACTTAGTACTTGCAACTGACTTAACCCCTTACAAAGAAATCAAAAGACTGAGAGAACTTGGTTTGAGGGTTGAGGTTTTTTCCTTTTGGAAGAGCTTTAACACCCTTTGTAGTGAGTTTTTAAGACTTGGAAAAGTGGTAGGTAGAGAAAACAAGGCTCTTAACATAATAAAAGCGGTTAGAAAAGAGGTAAAAGAGATTCACGACAAAGTAAAAAACTTACCCAAACCCAAAGTAGTAGTAGAAATAGGAGTAAATCCCCTTTGGGTAGCACCAAAAAGGTCTTTTATAAACGACTACATAGTACTTGCAGGAGGAAAAAATGTAGGTCCTCTTACTTCCGGGCACACCACAAGGGAAGAAGTTATAAAATGGAATCCTGATGTAATAATAATATCAAACATGGGTTTCGTTGCAGAAGAAGAGTTAAAAAGATGGGAGAAGTTTCCCATGATATCTGCAGTTAGAAATCACAGAATTTACATAATAGACTCTGACGACCTTTGCAGTCCTACTCCTCCGAGATTCGTCCAAACTTTAATGATCATAGCAAAGTGGTTGCATCCAGAAGTAAAGTTCAAACCAAAAACGAAGATAAAAAGGCTTTCTTTACCTAAGGAGCTTAAGGCAAAAGCCTTGATAATGTATAAGTACGAAGGACCTCTTTTCTGGGAAAAGACCTTAGTTGTTCAGCTTCAGCCTGAAAGAAGAGTGCTTTCCACTATGGATGGATTGCTCAAAGCAAAACTCGTGGTGAATCACTCTGCTTCTCCTCTTTTTTGGTACACTATGTGTCAATTAAAGAGAAAAAAGAACATGTGCGGTGGGCTCGTTTACTTAAAAGAGGTAAAAGAAAAACTTGCTAAGAAGTTTCACACCAAGCCTTCTCACATAGCTCTTATTGCTACTGCTGCTGACATGGATAACCTTGCAGTAGTAACGAAAAAGTTTAGTGCTAAAGGAATAAAAATAGTGGTAACTGCTCTGGTTACAGCAGGTGCAAAAACGAATGCCCTTAGAACAGGGGTTGACGAAGGATGGTATCTTGACGGAATTAATTTAAAGGAACACGGTACTGTAAATGTGATTCTTTTAACCAATTTAAAACTTACTGACGCTGCAATGGCAAGGGCAATAATAACCATAACAGAAGCTAAAACAGCAGCTTTTCAAGACCTAAAAGTCCACAGCACTTATACTCCAAAAGTTATTGCAACTGGTACTGGAACAGACAGTGTGATAGTAGTATCTGGTACAGAACCACCTTTAGTAAACTATACCGGGGGACACAGTAAAATAGGTGAGTTAATAGGAAAAGCCGTTTATCAGGCGGTTTCTCAGGCTCTTTGCAAACAAAATGGATTTTGTCGTGAAGTCAAAAAATGAAAACCCTTTATCTCGTTCTTTGGTTAATTGGAATTACCTTTAGTCTTACCTCTTTTTCTTTTAAAACTGCAATGGCACTTTATGCAGGAGGCTTTAAAACTTGGGAAAAGCTTTTCGTTATTGCGATTTACGACTTAATTTTTTTCTTTGTTACCTTGGTGGTTAAAAGTTTTTTAAAACTAATAAACTTCTTGCTTAAAAATAGCGTAGTTATTCACCTTTTTATAGCTGTTGGACTAATTTTGTGGGGAATTTACTTAATTAGAAGAAAGGGAGAAATTGAAAAAAAGCACGCAGTAATTTTATTGGTGCCGTGTCCGGTTTGTTTAAGTGCTATGGCGTTCTCAAGTTTTCTTTTCGTTAAAGCAGTTAACCTTCCTGCTTGGATTTCAGGAATTATTTTAGCAGGAATTTTTACTCTGATGACCCTGAGCTTTTACATCGCATCAGCAATTATTTTTAAAAAATTCCCTTTTGGTCTTTATCAAACTTTACTTGGTATTTTTATGATAGCAATAGGAGTTTACCTTGCAGGAGCTTTTTACTTTCCTGCAAAGATAGAGCTTGCAAAAAGAATGTATCGTACTTTTTCAACGCACTCTTTTGGAATTAATCACGCTAATTTAGGGTACATTTTGCTTCTGCTTTTGTGTCCTGTAATCGCAGGAGCACTTTTTAAGAGGAGAAAAGTATGAATTTCCTGGGATTTATGGAAACATTTTTGTATGTACTTTCAAGTGCCCTCTTGTACCCGGTCGTGCTTGGACTTATTTTTCTCGTGTTTTGGGTGCTATTTCTGTCAGGTGAGTTTTTAAGAGACTGGGCAGAAAGAAGAAACGGTATTAATCCAGTGGTTGAAAACTTTAAAAACTTCTTAGAAAAACTCGTTAAAGAAAAAGAAGACTTAGAAGAGCTTGAAACCGAGGTATATAAAAAACTTAAAGAGACGGAAATAAACCTAATAAAAGATCTTGATAGAATAAGAAGTGTGGTAAGAGTTGGTCCTGCTCTTGGGCTTCTCGGAACTTTAATTCCAATGGGTATAGCTCTTGCTCAACTTGCCAAGGGAAACCTTCCTAAGATGGCAAGTCACATGGTTACTGCTTTTACCACCACGGTAGTTGGTCTTGCCTGCGGAGTAGTTGCTTATGTCATAACTCTGATAAAGGAAAGGTGGATAAAAGAAACCGTAACCAACATGGAATACCTGGCAGATAAAGTCCTATTAGAGGTTAAAAAGAGAAGTGAGTAAGTTCTTAAAAAGAAGTAATTACAAATTTGGACCTGAAACTCCTATAGAAGATCCCATATCCGGGGTAGCTAATCTCTTTGACATAAGCGTGGTTTTTATAGTTTGTTTAATTATTGCTCTTTTTACTGCTTATAACCTTGGAGACTTTTTAAATCCAAAATCAGAGTTCACTTTGGTTAAAAGGACCCCTTCTGGTGAAAGGGTTATTATTACGAAAAAGGGAATAGAAATTAAGGCAAGAAAAGTGACTAAAAAACTTATAGAAGGGGAGGGAGTAAAACTTGGCACTGCGTATCAGCTTAAAAACGGAAAAATTATTTATGTGCCTGAAAAGTAAAGTAAAAATTTTGTTAATCTTGCTTTTAATGGAATTATTGTTCTTTTCTTCTCGCATACAGGCAAAAACTTTTAAAGTTAGTCTAATTTTAGGAGACGCTTCAACTAAACCACTATTACTCGTTTTAAAAGACCTAAAGAAAAATAATCAAGCGTTTTTAAAAAAGATACAAGTTAAATTTTATCCACAAAAAGGAATTCTGTCCCAAAATCTTAACTTCGTTGCAGATTCAGATGTGATAGTAATAAACATCATGGGAAAGACTTTACCAAGATTATTAGCTCCTTGGTTGATTAAAGCCAAGAAAAAAGGAGCGTGGATTTTAGGTGTTTACAGTGAAGGATCTTACGACAAAAGCATGAAAAAACTTGGAATAAAAATAGATCCTAAGGTTGAAAAGTATGTAAGTAGCGGAGGAATACGAAACTTTAAAAATTTAATTTTTTACATAGCAAATAAGTACTTACACTTAGGGTGCAAGTATTCTCCACCCGTAAAAATTCCAGACTTTGCAATATACGACTGGCAGACTCACCAAGTTTTTAAAACCTATAAGGAATTTTGGAAGTTTAAGAAGCCTTACATAGACAAAAGTTTAAAAAAACCTTGGATAGGAGTGGTATTTTATAAGTACAGCTATATAAACTCTCAGATGAAGCCTATTGACGCAGTGTGTAAAGCCCTTTACAAAGCAGGATTTAATGTGCTTGCAGTTTGGGGCTATCCTTCTTGCAAAGCGATAAAAAGGTTTTTATTTGACGAAAGTGGCAAGTCAAGAGTGAAGCTCGTCGTTGCCTTTGCCCTAAAAGTTGGGGTTAATCCAGAAACGACTGGAAAAGTGCTTAAGAAACTTGGAGTTCCAGTTATAGATGTAATCTGTTTATACAGTGAAAGCAAAAAGGAGTGGGAGGAGTCTCCCAAAGGACTTAACCTTTTTGAAAGAACATGGCAGGTATTTAATCCTGAGCTTGCAGGTATAATTCAGCCAATGGTGGTTGCGTCAAAAGAAGTAAAAATAGACAAAAAAACAGGAGAAACTTACATAGATGTTGAACCAATAAAAGAAAGGATAAGTATGCTCGTAAAAAGAGTAAAAGCTTGGATAAATCTTCAAGAAAAACCAAATTCAAAAAAGCACATAGCAATTATTTATTACGACTATCCACCAGGGAAACAAAACATAGGAGCGTCTTACCTAAATGTACTCCCTGGGAGTATTTGGGAGATTTTAAACGCATTGAAAGAGCACGGATACGATGTAGGGAATCTTTCGTCAAACGCAACCCTGGGTAAAAAAGAGCTACTTAAAAGAGTTATTTCTTACGGCAGAAACATTGCCAAGTGGGCTCCTGCTGAACTTACTTATCTCGTCAAGCACGGACATCCGGTGTTGATTCCAATCAAGACTTACGAAAAGTGGTTTAAAAGCTTGCCAGAGCAGTTTAAAAAAGAAGTAATTAAGGCTTGGGGTCCACCAGAATCAGCTAAAATCATGACTTGGACGGATAAAAAAGGCAGAAAATATCTCGTTATTCCTGTCGTAAGATACGGAAATGTCGTTTTAACTCCTCAGCCTTCAAGGGCGTGGGAACAGGACGAAAAGAAGATGTATCATAGCGTAAAACTTCCTCCTCACCATCAGTACATAGCTTTTTATCTTTGGTTAAAAAAGATCTTTAAGGCAGACGCAGTTATTCATCTTGGAACTCACGGAACTCACGAGTGGCTTCCTGGAAAGGAGATCGGTTTTACTGCGTGGGACGATCCAGAGGTACTAATTCAAGACATACCTAATATTTATCCTTACATAGTTGACGATGTAGGAGAAGGTCTTCAGGCAAAGAGAAGGGGTATGGCAGTCGTAATAGATCACTTAACACCTCCAGAAGGCAAAGGAAGCCTTAACCCTGATCTTTTAAAAGTAAGAAATCTGATACAAGCCTGGCAAACTGCAAAGGAGAAGAGTAAGTCTCTTGCAGAGTTAAAGTTAAAAACCCTGACGAAACTCGTCAAAAAACTTGGGCTTTTAAAAGACTTAAATATAAAGCTTAAAAAAGGAACACTTTTAACCGAGGCTCAGATTGAAAAACTTCAAGATTACCTTCAGGATATCGCAGAGACAACCGTTCCCTATGGACTTCACATTTTTGGCAGGTCTCCCTCTGAAAAGGCAATTAAAAAAATGGCACAGTCCATGATTAAGTTACACACCCACTTAAGTTTAAAAAAGAAAAAAGTACTCGTTAAAAAGTACGAAAACGAGCTTAAAGTTAGTGGAAAGCTTGAAATGGATGCACTTCTTTCGGCACTTAAAGGAAAGTATGTACCATCTGCTCCTGGAAACGATCCAGTTTTAAATCCATCTGCGATTCCTACTGGAAAGGACTTTTACGCCTTTGATCCTACTAAAATCCCCTCTCCTGATGTATATGAAAAAGGGAAAAAACTTGCAGAGGATCTGTTAAAAAAGTACTTAAAAAAGCATCACAAGTATCCAGAAAAGGTAGCATTCGTTCTCTGGGCTGTTGAAACCATAAGGCACGAAGGAGTGGTTGAATCCGAGATAATGTACCTTCTTGGAGTGAAACCCGTGTGGGATGCTTCTGGAAAGGTAGTTGACTTAAAGCTTATACCGAGAAGTAAGTTAAAGAGACCGAGAATAGATGTGGTTTTAAACATATCTGGTCTTTATAGGGATTTGTTTTCCAACTTAGTACTTCTTTTGGACAAAGCGATCAAACTTGCAAATTCGGCAAAAGAAAAGGACAACTTCGTAAGAATGCACACTCTTTATTATTATAAACTGCTTTTAAAAAAAGGAATAAAGAAAGATCTTGCGTTAAGAATTGCCAAGGTTAGGATTTTTTCTGAGAAACCAGGTACATACGGCACAGGTATAGGTAATCCCATAGTAGCTTCTAATACTTGGAAGAGTGACAAGAAAATAGCTAAGGTGTATTTTTTACACACATCTTACATGTTTGGAGAGGGGTTTTGGGGGAAGAAAAACGAGTTTATGTGGAAGCAAAACTTAAAAGGGGTAAACATAGCAGTTCACAGCTTAAGTACGAATGTCTATGGGGTCTTGGACAACGACGACTTTTATCAGTACCTTGGTGGTCTAACCCTTGCCATAAGAACGGTTAACGGAAAAAATCCAGAAGTTTATGTAACCAATCTTTCAAATCCGTTTAAGCCTAAACAAGAGCTTTTGTCAAAGGTAATGGGAAGAGAAATCAGAGTTAGGTACTTAAATCCAGCCTGGATAAAAGCAATGTTAAAACAAGGATACGAAGGAGCAAGGTTCGTGGATCAGGTTGTAGAGTATCTTTGGGGCTGGCAGGTTACATATCCGAGTGTAGTGGATTCAGCCAAGTGGTATAGGTTTTATCAGGTTTATGTAAAAGACGAGTATCACCTGCACATAAAAAAGTACTTTGAGAAAGCTCACAACATGTGGGCTTATCAGTCAATTATAGGTAGAATGCTTGAAGCAATAAGAAAAGGATACTGGAAACCTAACAAAAAAGTCGTTCAAGATTTGGCAAAGAGGTATGTAAAGATTGCAAATAAGATTGGACTTGCCTGTTGTGAACACACCTGCAACAACCCGCTTCTCTCTAAGTTTATCGTAAATACTCTGATGGGTATTCCTGGAATGAAAAAAAGCATTGAAAAGTACGAAAAATTGTGGAAAAACATACACAAGGTAAGTGGATATGTAATAGAGGTAGAAAAAACATTTAAGAATAAAAGTGCGCATAGAGTTAATCAAAAAATGGGAAGAGCTCCTGGTAGCAAAGGAGTTAAAAAGCCAATCGTTAAAGGATACTTAATGAAAGAGATAAAGAAAAAAGAAAATTCTTCTCCGGGTTCTTCAAATACCTTTCCTTATTTTTACGCAATAGCATTTATAACCGCACTTTTAGTCTTTTTAAGAGGTTTTAAAAAGAAAAAATAAATTTTTTCTTGCAAATTGTTTAAAAATCGTTTAATATTAACACCTGTAAATGAGGTGGAAAACTCACAAAGTTATTACGGGTTTTATAGTTTTCACTTATTCTAAAGAAGTAATAGCAACTATTTCAGCTATATTAGGTTCTGTTTTTCCAGATGCAATAGAGTTTTTAGTATATGGTAGAAAAATTCCTTTGTGGAAACATAGAACGCTTTTTCACTGGCTTTTTCTTTATGCTTTAATTTTAGTTTTAATTTTTTTGAACACGCCTTATGGTGTATTAAGAGCTACTTGTATTAACTTAAGAATTCATCCTGGTACGATAGGGAGAGTGCCTATTCGCATTTTAGGAAGTTATTTGATCTTTTGGTTTGTAATAGGAGCTATGCTTCACATATTAGAAGACGCTATAACAGGCAAGGTTCCGCGTCCATATTCTTTTAATTACAAAAGAAAAGACTGGGGAATAGAACTTTTTCGCACGGGAAGCGTTATTGAGTGGATAATTTTCGTAGTATTTTCTATTTTGTTTGTACTTAGCGTTTATTGGAGATTTAGATGAGAATTTTAAGTAAAAGCGTGCCGGGAGCGGGACTTGAACCCGCACGGGCTTGCGCCCACTGGATCCTGAATCCAGCGCGTCTGCCAATTCCGCCATCCCGGCAGACTTAGTTAAAATCTTAAAATTTAATTTTTAATTGTCAAGATGAGACTTTTTATAAATAAAAAATAAAAAAACAAAAAGGGGTTTACTTTGTGACATTTTTTATTAATATTATAAGTAAGAGGTATGAAAAAATATTTAGACTCTTTTTCAAAACAAAAAGTAGCGTCTTTTCTTTCTATCAGAAAGTCGTTCTTAGTTGTGAAAAGATGAGCTTAAAAAGTAGTCTAATAGAAAGGAGGGGATAGTCTTTGGTAGGTACTCTATAAGATTTAAACTGAAGATTTTAATTTTGATAACATTTTTAGCGTTCTTAGGAATAAGTCTTCCTTTTGTTTTGCACTTAAAAGAAAAGTATTTACAATACAAGTTAGAGAAAGAAGGTCTTTCTTATAGTTTAGATCTTCTTGAGCTTACAGAAGCACTTATAAAGGATAACAAAGTTAAGTCAGCGAATCTCGTTAACAAACTTAGAAAATTAAGCTATTCTGTTGGAAAAATTCTCAATGTAAAAGATAAGTGGGACAAACTTGAGGTTCAAATAGAGCACTATCTTGAACAACAGATCCCTTCTCATGAAGATCTTTTAAACATAGCTTTTCAAATAACTATGATGGATTCCATTATTTTTGAAAATTCTGGAGCTATTGCAGATCCAGACAAAGCTGCAATAAACCTCATAATTGCTCATTATCTTTCTTTTCCACCGATTTTATTTGCTTACATAAAAAAACAAAAAGTTCCTTTTTTCCTCATATCTGTGTATTTAGAAAATTATCGTTATGCTTTTATGTTTAAAAGAGATTTAAGAAAAGTTTTGCCTATAACTTTTTTTGAAAAAGGAGCAGACTTTTTTGAAATTTTAAAGCTTGACAGATTGGCGTTGTCGTGGGTTAAGGATTACACTTTTGAAAGAGAACACTCTACGAGATTATTATTTTTATTTACGCTATTTACATTTTTTAGTGGGCAAGCGTTAATCGTGTGGCTCGTATTTTCGGTTTTAAAGAGCTTTTCAAGAGGAGTTAAGGCGATTGAAGAATTAGCAGATTCTATAAAATCAGGAACTTTTCACACTGTAAAAAGTAAAATACTCTTGTGGCACGGAGAAAACGAGTGTGAGAAAAGTTTGAAAAAACTCGTGTCTGCTATGGAAATTCAAAGAGACATCGTAATTAAAATAAAGTTATTTTTGGATGCTTTAAATAGAGGAGAGTTTAAAGAAATTACTAAAGAAGAAACATCAGGAATATGGAAAGAAATTTTTAAAGAGCTTAAGCTTCTCACATATCAACTTTCTGAACTAAAAGAAATTTTGGCGAAGTATTCTACTCTTATAAACACAGGGGAATTTTACGAAGTGGTAGAGGTTGAAAATCTTTCCAGACCCTGGCAGGCTATGCTTTATCCTTTGCAGAATGCTATTAAAAGACTTGATGAGTTTACACAGGGTATAGGAATTACTTTGTGGCACTTTAGTCACGGGGTATTTGAAATACGACTTCCAAAAGTTATGGAATTGAAGGGAAGGTATCAAGAAATTTACGAAAGTTTTAAAGACCTTAGAAACAATCTTGATCGGATTCTTTTTGAAATAAATAGAGTTACGGAAGAAATTATAGGAGGAAACCTAATAGTTGACATACAAATAGAGAGTTTTGAAGGAGAGTTTCAGAGTCTTTTGATAATGCTTGATAGAATTATACAAAAGATGAGGAGACAAATGGAATCAATTAAGTACCTGTGGGAGGAAGAAGAAGAGCTTTTACTTTTTAAGCAAACTATAGAAGAAGACAAAGACATAGAAACCGTGTATAACAGAATAAAAGAACTATTAAAAAACAAGTTTGGGCTTAAGAGGTTTGCGTTTTACGAAATAAATTCTTCGCAAAACTACATGATAAAAAGAGTTATTTATCCAGAAAGTGCAAATTTTTGTAATAAAGAGGTTTTTACTAATGCTGAGCTTTGTAGGTGTAAAAAAGTAGGGCAACCCGTTTGGGGAGAAGATGAAAAGTGGGGAAAGGTTTGCCCAATGTTTTTACCTGAAGAAAAGTATTACATATGTTATCCTTTTGTTTTTGAAGAAGGGGTAAAGTTTATATTACAAGTGGTGTGCGAATCCAAGGAGGAGTTTTACAAGGTAAGAAGAGGATTATCAAAAATAAAGAGATACATAGAAAACATTATACCCCTTATAACTATAAAAGAACTTACTATAAAACACAAAATTGAAGAGTAATGAACCGATTGAAAGATAAAACAGGATTTGCTAAAACTCTTCGGTTTAGATACTTTCTTCTCGTTAGTTTAATATTCGTAATTTTAGGTATAATAAGCGGTTTTATTTCTATAGAAGGAATTCACAACTTTTCTAACAAGGAAATTACGGATTTTAAAAAGAAGGCTTACGAATCTAAAAAAGAAGAACTAAAAAGCGCTGTTAAAATTGCATTAACGACCTTAAAAGCCTTTTATTCACGAACCGAGGATAAAACCCTTGAAAAAGAAGTAAAAAGAAGACTGAAGTACTACATGGACATCGTCATCAACATAATTAAAAATTACTACAACACTAATAAAGACGAGATGTCTTTGTTAAAAATCAAAGAAAACGCTATTCAAATAGTAAAAAACGCAAAATACGGAAAAACTGGATATTTTTGGATTTTGAAGCCTAATGGATTACTCATAATGCATCCTTACAAAGTATCTCTTATAGGTAAAAATTTAATAAATTACAAAGACGCAAAAGGTAACAAGTTTATAATGGAAATGATAAAAGTAGCAAAAAAGTACGGCAAAGGTTTCGTTAAGTATTATTGGCCTAAACCTGGAGAAAAGAAGCCAAGTTTAAAACTTTCCTATGTAGTGCTTTTTAAGCCGTTTAATTGGATAATAGGAACTGGTGTATATATAAAGGATTACTTCAAAGAAATTACTCAAATAGCCCAAAAAGAGGCACTTTATACCTTAGAAAAAGTAAGATTTGGTAAAAATAACATAGGTTATTTTTGGATAATAGACGAAAAGGGAAGGGTGCTGATGCATCCTATAAAACCAGAAATAGTTGGTACCATTCCCCCACCTGCAAAAAAAATTATAAAGGCTTTAAAAAATAGAGACGACGCTTTCGTAATTTATAAGTGGCCTAAACCAGGTGAGAAGGTATTAAAAACCAAGTTTTCTTATGTAGCAAAGTTTAAACCTTGGCACTGGATAGTAGGAAGTGGAGCTTACATAGAAGACATAGAAGAAGACATTGCTCTTATGAAAAGAAACACGAGTCATCAAATTCACGCACTGATTTTAAAAATAGTTTCTATAACTGCTATCGTATTTTTCATTACTATAATAATATTTCACAAACTTAGCGAAAAGACGATTTTTGATAGACTTGAATTGTTAGCAGAAAGGTTAAAACAAGTAGCACGAGGTAAGTTTGAATACTTGAGCACGAGATTTTCTGAGGACGAAATTGGTAAAATAGAAGAAAGCGTTAACGAAATTATTTTAGGATTGAAAAGGCTAAGTGAAGAAATAGAAAGAGGTTTTTATGCGTTAAGAGAAGGGCGGAAAGTAATTTTAAATGTAGAAACATTTTCAGGAGATTACAAGAAAATTCTTACGCTTATAGTTAGTTTTTACGAGGAATTACAAAAAGCCATTACAGAAATTAAAGAGTTTGCATATTACTTAGAAATAGGAGATCTTGCTGAAATCAGTATTGAAAGAGAAGGATTGCCTCCTGTATTTGCAGAAATTATGCAAAGGTTAGAAAAAACCAGAGAAAAAATTTTACATACTATGGAGTACTTAAAAAGGGTGGTTAACAACATTAAAGAAGGAAACTTTGACATAGAAATAGAAGAAAAAGAATTTTCAGGAGTTTACAAAGAAATAATAGTTTATTTAAAACAAGTTCTTGAAAACTTTAAAGTAGTCTTAAATAAAATTGAAGACATTTCTCATCAAATAGCAAATGGTAATTTAAGCGTGAGAATAAGAGAGGAAGAATTTAAAGGTGATTACAGGAGAGTTATTAGGTACTTACATCAAATTATTTTACAACTTAAACTGCAGTTAGAACACATTCAAACTTTATTGCAAAAAGAAAAAGAGCTTGCAGAATTAAGGAAACTCGTAGAAGGTGATAGGAGCACTGAAGAAATATTACAAAGAATTGCTTACTTACTTGAAAACAAGTTTAGGATAAAAGAATATACATTTTACGAAGTTGAAACCTCTAAGAACCACATGAAAGTGGTTTTACCTTTTGGAAAAAGACACGGCTTGTGTAACATAAAAATTTTTACTAATGCTAATTTGTGTAGAGCAAAGAGAACAGGGCACCTTATTGCGAGTATAAAGTACGAGTGGGGTAACATATGTGAAAACTTTCTTGCTCCGGAAAAAAAGAAGTACATATGTATTCCTCTTCCACTTGGAGAAGGGGTTGCGTATGTATTACAAATCCTTTCTGACAGTGAAGAGGAAATAAAGAACATACTCGTTAGAGTAGAAGAAATTCGTCTATTTTTGAGCAACATTTTACCAATTCTTGAAGTTAAAAAACTTTTAAAGAGTCTTGAAGAAAAAAGTTTAAAGGACGCTTTAACAGGTCTTTACAATCGTTACTTCCTTGAAGAATACATTTTGAAAGCCTCGGCTCTTGCACTCAGGAATAAAACTCTTCTCGGTATATTTATGATAGACATAGACTTCTTCAAAAAAGTAAACGACGAATTTGGACACGATGTAGGAGACATGGTACTTAAGCAAATAGCAGGACTTTTATTGCAGAAGTTTAGAAGGTCGGATGTAGTGGTTAGGTTTGGAGGAGAGGAGTTTCTCGTTTTGCTTCACGACGCAGAAGAGCAAAAACTCTTTGATCTTGCAGAGGATCTAAGAAAAAGTATAGAAGAAATGAAAATAGAAGTTCCCGGGGGATTTATAAGAAAAACTATAAGTATTGGAATTGCCGTTTTCCCTACGGATTCTGAAGACATATGGGAAGTTATAAAGTACGCTGATGTAGCACTTTATCACGCTAAAAAAACGGGAAGAAACAAAGTAGTTAGGTTTAGTCCTGAAATGTTAGAAGAGTCGTAACATTCAAAAAGTCTTCAAAAAATTTTAGATAAATTTAAGCAATTACTTTACTTTTGTCGTGTCTTCTGGTAAATTTATTAAAAATTAAAAACACGCTAATAAAGACATGAAAAGGAAGCATGAAAAAGGGATATCAACTTGATCCTGTTCTCGGTATATACAACTTCTTAGGATTTAGAGAAGTTCTTGAAGAAGAAATTTCAAAAGGACCTTTGCCAGAAATAGTTCTATTTGTTATAGATTTAAGAGACTTTAAGAGGTTAAACTTACTTTTAGGAATGGAAGCAGTTAATCAACTTTTACAAGAGATTTTTAATACTTTAAAGTCCGTAGTGCCTTTTAATTGTACATGGGGTAGATTTGGTCCTGACTTAATCAGTTTCTACTTTAGAATACCTTCAGATAAACCTCTTTTTAATACCATTATAAAACTCGCTGAAAAAATTTTATTTGAATTTAGGAAACCGTTTAAAGTAAATGGAAGATTTATAAAGTTAGACATCAACATAGCAATAAGTATTTATCCATACGATGCAGATAATGCTCAAGAGCTTATAGAAAAAACGGAAAAAACACTTATAAAGTGTAAAGAAAGTTACAACCGATATCTTTTATATACGAAGTTTATAGACGAAGACATGGAAAGAGAAAACAAAGCTCTTGAGCTTATAAGTTACGCTATAGAAAATAAAAAGTTCGTATTTTTCTTTCAACCGTACTTTTACATTAAAGAGGAAAAACTTGCAGGATTTGAGGCTCTGGTAAGGATAATAGGTGAAAACGGAGAAATAATATCCCCTGGTAAGTTTATAGATGTGTTAGAAAGGAGTCCATTTTTAAAAGAGTTTGAAAATTGGTCTCTTCAAGAAATTGCAAGAATTATAGATAAGTGGAAAAAAGTTTTTTCTTTTGACTTTACGATTTCTTTAAACATAGCTCCAAATTCGTTTTTAGACCAGGAGTTTTTAAAAAATTTGGTAGAACTTTTGCAAAATGGTTATGGTAAACACCTGGTACTTGAAGTTACAGAACGAATATTAATAAAAGAACCGAGAACGCTTTTGACGAGTTTCAGAATAGTAAAAATGGCAGATCCCTCTATAAAAATTGCACTGGACGACTTTGGAACAGGGGTTACTTCTTTAAAGTCACTTATTGATTATCCAATAGATGTGATAAAAATAGATGCCCTTTACATAAAGAGTATGCTTGAAGACACTCGTTCTTACATAGTAGTAGAAACATTGATAGAACTTTCTAAAAAACTGAGACTTAATGTAGTTGCAGAAGGAGTTGAAACGAGACCTCAATTTGAAAAGTTAAAAGAATTAAGTTGTGACATAGTGCAAGGCTTTCTTTTAGCTCAACCAATGTCTGAAGAAGAAATATTAAAAAAATTTCAGCCAAATTCTTTCAAAAAGTTGCTTCAATCTTCATAAAATTAACTTTATTAAGAAATTTTTTAAATTTTAAAATTTACCTCTTTACAAAAGTAGATTTGTGGTTTATGCTTAGGGAAGTGTAAAAATTTTTAAGGAGGTTTGTGTAACATGTTTAGAGGTAAGGTTAAGTG
Source organism: Thermodesulfobacteriota bacterium (assembly GCA_013153525.1). GTDB lineage: Bacteria > Desulfobacterota > Thermodesulfobacteria > Thermodesulfobacteriales > Thermodesulfobacteriaceae > Thermodesulfobacterium. The sequence goes on along the minus strand of JAADEG010000021.1, from coordinate 9,575 downwards.
GTTTGATGAGAAGAAGGGTTATGGTTTCATTTCCAGGGAGGATGGCGGAGATGTATTCGTACACTACTCTGCCATTGACATGCCTGGATTCAAGACCCTGAAAGAGGGACAGACCGTTGAGTTTGAGGTGGTTAAGGGTCCCAAGGGTGAGCAGGCTTCTAAAGTAAAAGTTCTTTCCTAACACTTCTTAAGACATCCACAGGGGGAGTTTCTCCCCCTTTTCCATACACCTTTACAACTTAGATTACAAAAATGAAAAGCAAAACCTTGATAGTTAAACTTCCTACACAATTTCTTGCGTTTTTTAAGTTCATCTTTGAGGGATACGATCACCTGGTTTCCTTAACCGTAATTGATCCAAAAGAAGCAAAAGTAAAAATTGCTTACTTTTACAAAAACGAAGAGCTCGTTTTTGAGATCTTAGAAGGATTAAAAACTGAAGAAAAGATTCCTGTTTTTATTCAAAGAAGTCTGGAAACTTAATTCTTTTTTGAAATGCCAGATTTGCAAGTTGCATAAGCAGGTGATCTGCAAGAACTATTCTCACCATCGCCTCTATTACTGGAACGATTCTTGGAATAGCTGAAACATCGTGTCTTCCTTTTACTACAAGTTCGACTTCTTCTTTATTTTTATTAATAGTTTTTTGAGGTATTGATATACTTGGTATTGGTTTAACAGCAACTCTTATAACTATGTCTTGACCTGAAGATATTCCAGCAAGCACTCCACCTGCGTCGTTTTTTAAAAAGCCTTTTGGAGAAATTGGATCGTTATTTTGGGAGCCTCTGCTATAAGCTCCTTTAAATCCAGAACCTATTTCAAAGCCTTTAACCGCACCTATGCTTAATACTGCCTTTGCAAGGTCTGCCTCAAGTTTGTCAAATACAGGTTCTCCAAGCCCTGCAGGAACACCTTTTGCTACAACTTCAACTACTCCTCCTAAGGAATCACCTTCTTTTTTTGCCTTTTCTATTTCTTTAATCATCAATTCGTAAGCCTCTTCGTCAGGGCAATACAGTTTGTTTTGATATACCTTAGAAAGATCCTTTTTTTTAGCTTCAATCCCTCCAAGAGCAATCGTATAGGCTGTTACTTCTATTGAATATTCTTCAAGAATTCTTTTAGCAATAGCTCCTGCTGCTACTCTACCTACTGTTTCTCTACCACTACTTCTTCCCCCACCACGATAATCTCTAAACCCACCGTACTTCATAAAGTAGGTAAAGTCTCCGTGCCCAGGTCTAAATAGGTCTTTTAGGTGCTCGTATGCAGAGGGTTTGGCGTCTTTGTTATAAACTATAAGAGCAATCGGAGTACCTGTCGTATAACCTTCAAATACTCCTGAAAGTATTTCAACCTTATCTGACTCTTTTCTTGGAGTTGAACCTAAGAAACATCCTGGTTTTCTTTTGTCAAGCTCTTTTTGAATGTACTCTTCGTCAAGGGTGAGTCCTGGAGGACACCCGTCTATTATTGCTCCAAGAGCCTTTCCGTGAGACTCTCCAAAAGTAGTAACTCTGAAAAGCCTTCCAAAGGTATTTCCCGCCATAACTCTTAACTATATCAAAAAAAATCGCTAATGCAACACATAATTTATATGTTAAAATAAAAGCCTTGGAGGAAAGTCGTGCTCGCAGTAGTTATACCTTCTGCTGGAAAAGGTGAAAGATTGGGAGCTAAGGTACCCAAGCAGTTTCTTGAAATTAACGGAATCCCTATCCTTGGCTACACCCTTCAAAGGTTTGAGAAACATCCTGAAATAGACGCAATAATCGTCGCTACTTCCTTAGAATATCAGCACAAGGTTAAAAAAATTGCAGAAAAGTTAAAAATAAAAAAGTTATTCGCAGTGGTTGAAGGAGGGAAAACCAGGCAGCAGTCAGTGTTTAAAGGAATTCTTGCCTGTCCAAAAAGTACCAAACTCGTTTTGGTGCACGACGCAGTAAGACCTTTCGTTTCTGCAAAACTCGTATCCAGAATAATAAACGCTGTTAAAAAGTACAAAGCTGTGGTTCCTGCTATTCCCGTAAGAGATGCCCTTCAAAAAGTAAGTGATAACAAAATAATACATCCCGTGGATAGAACGGGTTTGTATCACATACAAACCCCTCAGGCAGGAGAATATGAGCTTCTTAAAAATACCTTAGAAAGAGCTGAAAAGGAGGGTAAGACATTTCCAGACGAAAGTTCACTTTTAAAACATTACGGATACGAAGTACGCATAGTTGAAGGAGAATTTATTAACTTTAAGATTACCTATCCAGAGGATTTTGTCCTTGCAGAAAGCTTAATTAATTGTAAAATAGAAGCATTAACATAAAAGAGGAGAGAGATGCAGATAAGGTGGTTAAACACTTTACCCGAGGATCCGCAAGAGTTTTTACACTACAGTAAAAAAGTGCTAAAGCTTCCTTTTGAAGACGCTTTTAAGATTTTTTACATCACTCTTCGGCTTGAAAGCCTTAGTGAAAGCCCTATTTATAAGTTTCTTGAGCGTCTTCCTTGGGGAGTTAAGTTTGACGAGTTAAAAAAGAGACAATACCTTCTATCTCTTTCTATAAGCACCTTAAGAGAGCTTTTTCAGGAGCACCTTGACTTAAGACTTGTTAAAAATTTGTACCTTCTTCTTTCAAAAGAATTACCTAAGGACTTCTTAAAAGGAGCCTCACCTAAGCACTCAATAGTTGCGTCTCAGGACATAGCTGTTTCACTCTTAAGAGAAAAAGATAAAGCAGAGCTTCCTGCATTTTTAAAGGCTAAGCACCAAATTCTTGCTTTTAGATTAGAAGGAGAGTGCGAGAAACTTCTTGAGGTTGCGTCAGAATTTCTAAATCCTTGGTGTTTAAAAAAGACTTCAGAAGGTATAGAGGTGTTTACGAGTTTTTCAATATCTGAGTTCGTCTTTTTTTCGTTAAAACTTAAGAAAAAGGAGATTGAAAGAGAGCAAGTAGAAGGACTTCTTGAAAGTGTAAAGGCACTCTTTCCTGAGTGCTTTGGAGAGATATAAATTTGAGGGAGGGGGTAATGGGAAAGAGCCTTACCTACAAAATTCTGGAAGAGCACCTGGTTTCAGGCACATTAAAGCCAGGGGAGGAAATAGCAATTAAAATTGATCAAACCCTTACTCAGGATGCAACTGGCACAATGGCGTATCTTGAATTTGAGACCATAGGTATAGATAGAGTTAAAACTGAGCTTTCAGTTTCTTATGTAGATCACAACATATTACAGACAGACTTTAAAAACGCTGACGACCACAGGTTTTTACAGAGCATAGCCAAAAGGTACGGAATCTGGTTTTCTAAACCGGGAAACGGTATATGTCATCAGGTTCACTTGGAGAGGTTTGCAAAGCCTGGAAAGACTCTTCTTGGTTCAGACAGTCATACCCCCACTGCTGGTGGATGCGGAATGATTGCAATTGGGGCAGGTGGACTTGATGTCGCAATGGCAATGGCAGGAAAGCCTTTTTATCTGAGATGTCCAAAGGTGGTAGGAGTTCATCTTACTGGAAAACTGAATCCCTGGGTATCTGCAAGGGATGTAGCCCTTTACTTACTTTCCATACTTACGGTAAAAGGCGGACTTGGAAAAGTGCTTGAGTACTTTGGACCTGGAGTAAAAACCCTTACCGTTCCAGAAAGGGCTACTATATGTAACTTAGGAACCGAAATGGGAGCAACCACGAGTATTTTTCCTGCTGATGAAGTGACGAAATCCTGGCTCATTGCTCAAGGCAGGGCTGAAGACTTTACCGAGCTTCTTCCAGACGAAGATGCAGAATATCATGAGGTGATAGAGGTTGACTTGTCAAAGCTTGAGCCTCTTTGTGCGTGTCCTTCTTCACCAGACAATGTTAAAAAAGTAGAAGAAGAAGCAGGAAAACCCGTTGCACAGGTAATAGTAGGATCCTGTGCAAATTCGTCTTTAAAGGACCTTCTCGTAGTTGCAAAGGTGCTTGAGAAACACAGGGTGCATTCTGATGTGTGCCTTGAGATAAATCCAGGGTCTTTGCAGGTGCTTGAAAACCTTACTCTTTTAGGTGGATTTGAGGGATTGTTAAAGGGTGGAGCAAGGATCCATCAAAGCGGATGTCTTGGATGCATTGGTATGGGACAGGCTCCTCCAACGAATTCTATTTCTCTTAGAACCTTTACGAGAAACTTTCCTGGAAGGTCTGGAACAATTCCAGACTTCGTATATCTCGTTTCTCCAGAGACTGCCGTTGCTTCTGCTGTAAAAGGGGTTATAACTGATCCAAGAGAGCTCGGAGAGTATCCAGAAATCATTTTACCTGATAGGTTCGTTTTAAACGACGCCTTACTTTTACCCCCTCTTCCAGAAGAAGAAGCAAAAAAAGTGGAAATTATAAGGGGACCAAATATAGTGCCTCTGCCCCAGTTTGATCCTTTGCCAGAGGACTTGGAAGGAGTGTTTCTTTTGAAGGTAGGGGATAACATAACCACTGATCACATAATGCCAGCAGGTGCACACATTTTACCACTTAGAAGTAACCTTCCAGAAATCAGCAAGTATGTCTATAAAAATGTTGACTCAGACTTTTCAAAAAATGCCCTTGGAATTAAGGAAAAAGGGCTTGCAGTGGGAGTGGTTGGAGGAGAGAACTACGGTCAGGGCTCTTCAAGAGAACATGCTGCACTTGCTCCAAGGTATCTCGGAGTTAGAATCAAACTTGCAAAGAGTTTTGCGAGAATTCATAGAAGCAATTTAATTAACTTTGGTATTTTACCAGTAGTGTTTAAAAATCCAGAGGACTATGAGAAAATAGAAAAAGGTGATAGATTTAAAATAAAAGGTATAAGAGAGGCAATTTCCTCTGGAGCAAAAGAGATTAAAATAGAAATAGAAGGAAAAGGAGAAGTTTTAGGAATTGTAGAGCTAAGTGAGAGAGAAAGAAAATGCATACTGGCGGGTTCTCTTTTAAATCTGGCAAAAGAGTAATAATTGCAGGAATCGTATTGAGCTTATTTTTAATTTTTGGAGGTATTGTCACTTTTATTTGCCTGGTTCAACACAGTGCAAAGGCAGACGAAAAAGCAAACAGACAGAAGCTTTTAAAAATCTTTACCTCTAAGCTTGAGCTCCGTTTAAAAAAAGACTTAAACGAAACTGTACCAGAATGGTATATAGACAAAGTTTTTTCTTCTCCAGAGCTTAAATTTTTCCCAAACTTAATGGTAAAGCGTCTTACTTGGAAGGAAGCAAAGCTTCCTTATGCTCAATTCTTAGAAAAAGATAGAATAAAGAGAGCTTATCAATTTTTAAAAACTCACGAAAAACTACTTGATGAGATAGAAAAGAAGTTTGGAGTGGATAAAGAAGTCGTAACAGCGATTTTTTTAGTTGAAACCAATCTTGGAAAGAATACAGGTAAGTTTCCTGTTTTTAATGTGTTTTATAGTTTAGCACTTTCAGGAAATCCTTTATTAATTAAACCTTACGCAGAAAAAAAAGGGGTGTCTCTTTCAGATCCTAAGGTAATAAACTTTATTAAAAAAAGAAGCAATTGGGCTTACAAAGAACTTCTTTACTTAATCCAAATTTCTTACAGAAATCACTGGAATCCTTTTGAAGTTAAAGGGTCTATTTTCGGAGCATTTGGCTATCCTCAATTCGTACCAAAGAGCTATATAATTTACGGATACGATTGGAATAAAGACGGAGTGGTTGACCTTTACCAGGTTGAGGATGCACTTGCAAGCATAGCAAATTATCTTTACATAGAAGGGTACAAAATGGATAGCTCTCTTGAAGAAAAAAAGAAAATCATTATGAAGTACAACATAAGTGAGCCTTACGCAAATACCGTGTTAAAGGTTGCAGAAAAGTTGAAAGAATTAGAGACCAAGTCAGGAGGGAGTTAAGGGGAGGGAAGTTGAGAGTTTCTCTGGAAGAAACAGAAAGGAGAATTAATTATTTAAAGAGTTTTTTAAACACTTACGATGTTCTTCTCGTATTTTCTCCTGTTAACATTTTTTACTTTACGGATACATTCGTTAGAGGAGTTCTCGTAGTAACTAAGGAGGAAGTTAAGCTTTTAGTAAACAGACCTCTTGAAAGAGCAAAAAAGGAAAGCAGAGTTCCTGTAGAAAGACTTAAGTCCTTAAAGGATCTTACCTTTTATTGTAAGAATTGCAAGAAAATAGGAGTTGAGAGTAACTACTTTAAAGGAATTGCTTGGGAAAAGTTTAAAACTTTGTTTGATGAAGCTGAGGTTAGTCCTATAGACCGCTTGATAGACGAAATAAGAGCGTTGAAAAGTGAAGAAGAGGTAATTTTTATCAAAAAAGCTGGGCAAAGGTTAAATAAAGCCTTAAAAAGAGCAATTAGCAATTTTGCTCCAGGAATAAAAGAGATTGAGGCTTCTGCTATTTTAGAAAAGGAATTAAGACTTTGTGGACATCCTGGATTTACGCGTTCAAGAAATGGGTTTGAGCTGACTTATGGATACTTAATTTCGGGAAAAGAAGGTTTGTTTCCAACACACTTTATCACCGGAGAAGGAGGTAAAGGGATTTACGGATTTCCAGGAGGAGCAACCACCAAGGTTTTAAAAGAAAACGAGCCTATAATGGCTGACTTTTCAGGATTTTGTGCTGGTTATTACATAGATCAAACACGGATGCTTTCTTTTACAAAGATAAAAGAAGCAGAAGAGTTTTATAAAGTAGCATTAGAAGTGATAAAGTTTTTGGAAAAAGAGATAATTCCTGGTGTAAGGGCTGACGAGGTGTACGAGAAGTGTATTGACTTCGTTAAACAAAAGGGTTATGAAAAGTTTTTTATGAAACACGGAGAGGATCTTGGGTTCGTTGGGCACGGAGTTGGTCTTGAAATAGACGAGCCACCTTACATCGCAAAGGGACAAAAGGTTGAATTAAAAGAAAACATGGTGATTGCACTTGAACCAAAGTTTCATGTAAAAGGACTTGGAGTCGTTGGAATAGAAGATACTTTTGTAATAAAGAAGGACGGATTAAAGAGACTTAGCAGTTTTTCAAGAAAGTGGCATTTGCTTAAGAGATAAAGTTAAAGGGGAGAGAGAACCATGCGAGTGCCAAAAAATAGAAGGAAGTTACATACGAAGTTTATATTTATTACAGGAGGAGTTTTGTCTTCTCTTGGAAAAGGGCTTGCAGCAGCGTCCATAGGTGCACTCCTTGAGGCAAGAGGGCTCAGAATCACCCTTCAAAAGCTTGATCCTTACATAAATGTTGATCCTGGGACAATGAATCCGTTTCAGCACGGAGAGGTTTATGTTACAGAAGACGGAGCAGAAACAGACCTTGACCTTGGACACTACGAAAGGTTTACTTCTGCAAGAATGAGCGCTGTAAATAACTATACCTCTGGAAAAATTTACTATTCCGTAATTACCAAGGAGAGAAAAGGGGTTTATCTTGGTGGAACGGTTCAGATAATTCCGCATGTTACTGACGAAATAAAAGAGGCAATTTTACAGCTTGCAAGTTCGCAGATAGATGTAGCAATTATAGAGATCGGAGGAACAGTTGGTGACATAGAGAGTTTGCCTTTTCTTGAGGCAATTCGTCAGCTTGGATACGAGCTTGGAAAAGAAAATGCGTTGTACATTCACCTTACTTATGTGCCTTACATAAAAACTGCAGGTGAGCTTAAAACTAAACCAACCCAGCACAGCGTAAAAGAGCTGAGAGCAATAGGAATTCAGCCTGATATTTTACTCTGTAGAACAGACAGATTTTTGCCTCCTGAAATAAAGAAAAAAATCGCGCTATTTTGTAATGTGGAAGAGGACGCAGTTATTACTGCAAAAGATGTAGATTGTATTTACGAAATACCTTTGGTTTTTCACAAAGAAGGGCTTGACGCAAAGATAATGGAATACTTAAACATGTGGACGAGAGAGCCTGATCTTTCTGTATGGGAAAAAATAGTTTATACCTATAAACATCCAGAGGACGAGGTAACCATTGCAATAGTTGGAAAGTATGTACACCTTAAGGATTCTTACAAGTCTTTAAACGAGGCTCTTGTACATGGTGGGCTTGCAAATAAGTTAAGGGTTAACTTAAAGTTCGTAAATTCAGAGGAGCTTACAGAAGAGAATGTGGAAGAGGTGCTTAAGGATTGTGATGGAGTTCTCGTTCCAGGAGGATTTGGTACAAGAGGTATTGAAGGAAAGATGATAGCGATAAAGTACGCAAGGGAGAAAAAGATTCCTTTTCTTGGAATATGTCTTGGGATGCAACTTTCTGTTATAGAGTTTGCAAGAAATGTTCTTGGATGGAAGGACGCTAATTCAACGGAGTTTGACAAAAATACCTCTAAGCCGGTGATTTACTTAATGAAAGAGTGGTACGACTATAGAACAGGGAAGGTGGAAAAAAGAGACGAAACATCTGATCTTGGTGGAACGATGCGTCTTGGAGCGTATCCGTGCAAGCTTTTAAAAGGCTCTAAAGCCTGGGAGGCTTATCAAAAAGAGGAAATTTTTGAGAGACATCGTCACAGATACGAGTTCAACAACGCTTATAGAGAGGACATAGAAAAGGCAGGATTAAAAGTAGTGGGAACCTCTCCAGACGGAGAGCTCGTTGAAATCGTAGAGCTTGAGGATCATCCGTGGTTTATAGGTGTGCAGTTTCATCCAGAATTTAAGTCAAAACCAACTGCACCACATCCACTTTTTAAGGCATTTATAAAGGCGTCTTTTAAAAATAAAAAAGAAAAGGAGAGCTAACCGTGGTTGACTTACATACCCATTCAACTGCTTCTGATGGAAGTTATTCTCCAGAGGAGCTCGTAAGGCTTGCAAAAGAGTCTGGGCTTTTTGCATTAGCACTTACTGACCACGATACGGTTGACGGACTACCATCTGCAGTGAAAACTGCTAAAGAGGTCGGAATAAACTTCGTGTGTGGAGTAGAGATAAGCGTGAAATTTGAAGGTAAAGGACACTTTCACTTGCTTGGTTACTTCAAGTCTCCAGAGGTGCCAGAGCTTGCAGATGTGCTTAAAAAGCTTCACGAGGCAAGGGCAAAGAGAAACGAAAAAATGTTAGAAAAACTTAATGAGCTTGGAATTGACATAAGTATGGAGGAGCTCAAAGAGATAGCTAAGGGAGAAATTGGAAGACCTCATATTGCAAAGCTTCTCGTAAAAAAGGGTGTAGTGAAAAGTTTTGAAGAGGCGTTTGACAAGTATCTTAAAAAAGGTGCGCCTGCGTATGTTCCAAAGGCTCTGCTGTCTCCAGAAGAAGCTATTTCTTTAGTTTTAAAGGCTGGAGGAATACCTGTGCTTGCTCATCCGATAACATTAAAACTTGATTATTATAGTTTAAAAAACTACATAAAAGAGCTTAAAGAGATGGGACTTAAGGGGGTTGAAGCGTATTATACTGAACACACCGAGGAATTTACTCAGGAAGTTTTGAAATACGCAAAGGAATTTGACTTAATAGTTACAGGGGGAAGTGACTTTCACGGAGAAAATAAGCCTGACATAAAACTTGGAAGAGGCTTTGGAAACCTGAGAGTCCCTGACGAATGTTATTACAACCTCGTAGAAGC
>JAADEG010000015.1 GCA_013153525.1 Thermodesulfobacteriota bacterium | reverse complement strand
GGCACCCGGAGAGCCCGGCTACCGTTGCTCCCTTTCGGGCCTGGCGGGGTTCACCGGGATCCGTCGCGCAGGCCCCAATAGCCTATCCTAATTATAATACATCTTTTTACATAGTAAATAGCTCTTAAACCTTCACTTCTTCTTGCTTTCTATACACCTCACCGGTAAACTTAGCTACTACCCTGTTTGTTTCTTTCTCCCTTACCTCTACTTCATACACCCCAAGTCTTCTACCTACGCTAACTTCCTTTGCACAAGCGATTAAGTATTCTCCTTCTTCTGCTGAAGAAATAAAGTATATGTTTGCACTTATAGCAAGTGCAAGCCTTCCTCTACTATTTGACGCAACTGCGAATGCAAAGTCTGCAAGACTAAAAATTGCACCACCTTGACACACCCCAGCAGCGTTAAGCATGTCCTTTCTAACCTTCATCCCTACTACAGCTTTTCCTTCCTCCACCTCAAAAAGTTCAACCTTAAGCCACTTTGCTACCTCGTCATGCTCTAACATAAACCTTGCAATCTCTTCTGGATTCATTGCTTCCTCCTAATTTACCCCTTGTTAATTAATAATTTTCTGCTAAATTAAATTTTATGGGAGACGATAATACTAATTCTAAACGAAATTTCAACGAATTGCAATTTTTCAAACTTTGTGCTTCTGGAAACGACTTTATCGTAATTCTTGATCTGGAGAACAAATTTACTGAATCTGAAGGTTCGTTCTTAGCTAAAAAACTCTGCCGTCCCAAATTTGGAATAGGTGCAGATGGATTAATCTTTATTAAACCTCCTGAGGATAAAAGAGCAAGCTTTAAGTGGATGTTTTTTAATTCTGACGGAAGTCAAGCTGAAATGTGTGGAAATGGTGCACGATGTGTAGTAAGGCTCGTTGAAGAACTTTCTTTATTTAAAAGTCCTCTTTACTTCCAAACCTTAGCAGGACTTATTTATGCTGAGTCAAAAGGGAGCAAAATAAAAGTTGCACTCACCTCTCCTAAGGACTTGAAGTTGAATCAGGTTTTAAGAACCGAATACGACTGGTTTTTAATACACTTCGTTAATACTGGTGTACCTCATGTGGTTATATTTTGGGAAGACCTTGATAACGCTCCTGTGGAAAAACTTGGAGCAAAGATAAGGTATCACGAAATGTTTGCTCCAGAAGGGACAAATGTAAACTTCGTAAGTGTTGAATCAGAAGAAGTAATTCGCGTAAGAACTTACGAAAGAGGGGTTGAAGCTGAAACTCTTGCCTGTGGTACAGGAGCAAGTGCCTCTGCTTACATAAGCTACAAACTTGGACTCGTAAAGTCCCCTGTAAAAGTTAAAACTCAAGGAGGTGAAATCTTAACCATTTACATTGAAAACCAAAATGGAAGAGATAAACTTTTTCTTGAAGGCGAAACTTTGTTTCTTTTTAAAGGAGAAACAAATTCTGACATTTTAAAATAAGAAGATAAGGAGGGAGTTATGGAGTTAAAAGGCTCTATAGTAGCACTCGTTACTCCATTTAAAGATGGAAAAGTTGACGAAGCATCGTTAAGAAACTTAATAAAGTGGCACTTAGAAAGTGGTACACACGGAATTTTGGTTCTTGGTACCACAGGTGAAGCAGCTACTATGGACATGGATGAAAGAAAAAGAGTTATGGAAATAGCCCTTGAAGAGGCTAAAGGAAAAGTTCCTCTTATAGTAGGTACAGGTACAAACAATACGAAAGTAGCCCTAAAATACACCAAACTTGCAAAGGAAATGGGATTTGACGCAGCTCTTATAGTTGCTCCTTATTACAACAAACCCACTCAAGCAGGTCTTTATCAACACTATTCTACCATTGCCAAAGAAGTTGACATTCCTATTATTCTTTACAATGTACCTGGAAGAACTTCAGTAAACATCTTACCAGAAACTACGGCAAAGCTCGCAGAAATTCCTAACATAGTTGCGATAAAAGAGGCTTGTGGAAGTATTAAGCAAATAACAGAAGTTTTAATGCGCGTACCGTCTGACTTTACAGTTCTTTCAGGAGACGATTTTACAGCTCTTGCAACAGTTCTTCTGGGTGGAAAAGGAGTTATTTCTGTTGCGGCAAATGTTATGCCTAAGGAAATGGCTCAACTAATGGAATCTGCACTTAACGGTGATGTTGCAACTGCAAAAGAACTTAACCTTAAGCTATTTCCTTTGTTTAAAGGTATGTTTATAGAAACGAATCCGGTTCCTGCAAAGTTTGCATTGTGGCTTATGGGGAAGATTGAAACCCCAGAAGTAAGGCTTCCACTTGCTCCTCTTTCTGAATCCTCACTTGAATCCCTTAAAAACCTTCTTAAAGAAAATTATCAACTTATTTCTTAAATAAATTGCATTTAAAAATCAAATAAATTGCCAGAGACGGGAATTTTTCCCGTCTCTGTGTATTTCATTTTTAAGTTACTTTGTTTATTTATCTATTGACTTTTTTAAATTTTATTGTAGAAAAATTTGATAAGCACTGTAATTAACGCGATAAAATAAAAAGGAGGTGGGGTATGTATAGAATTTTCGTTTTAATTTTGTTTTTTATGTTCGTAAGCGTTCCCATAGGCTTATCAAAGAAAACATCAGACGATGTGCTTTACCACTCAAGCCTTCATTACTATGCACGAGGTATGGCTTATTGGTATTCTTCAAAAACAGGTGGACTTGAAAAGTACTTAAAAATTCCTTACGACAAATTAGGATGTAACCATTGTCACGCAAAAACTTGTGATACATGTCATAAAACAGTCGTCAATGGTGAACCTACTTATTCTGTAAAAGCTGCAAAACAAATGAAAAATTGTCTCAGATGTCACAAAAGAGAGTTAGCTATGCTTAAAATCATGAAAAAGTTTAAAGCTATGGATGTACACTTTGCAAAAGGTATGACATGTATAGATTGTCATTCAAGTAAAGAAATTCATGGAGACGGAAAGTATTACATTTCTATGCGTGAACCCGGAGCAATGAATACTAAGTGCGAAAATTGTCATAAAAAAATACCTCAAACTTTAGCCCATACAATTCATAAAGGAAAACTCGGATGCACTGCTTGTCATGTAAGATTCGTGTTTACTTGCTATAATTGTCATGTAAATACCATGGTTACGAAAAAGAAAAAAGTTTTTATTCCCATGGCTGGGTGGACTTTTCTTATAAATTATAACGGTAAAGTAGTAGCAGCTAACATGCAAAGTTTTGTGTTAAAAGGAAGAAAAACTTTTATGCTTTTTGCTCCTTGCTTCAGTCATAATGTAATGAAAAAAGGTAGAAGTTGTAATGAATGCCACGGTACTAAAGTAGTCCAAGAACTTAAGAACGGAAAAGTGGTTCTTACTTGGCTTAAAAATGGAAAGCTTCAACACATTAAAGGCGTTATTCCTGTAGTTGAAGGAGTAAACTATAAAGTCGTATTTTTTGATTACAAAAACGGCAAGTGGATTCCTTTTAAAGCCTCTTCTCCTACTGATGTTCAGTTTGCAGGATTTGGTAAACCTCTTACCCCTGAACAATTAAAGAAGTTAGAAATCAAAAAGTAAGTAATCTATTTTAGGGGGCTTTTTGCCCCCTTCTTTTAAACAGATTTGACATACCTTAAAACTTGTTGTAAAATGGTGAAAAAATTATTTACAGGCTTATACTATGAGTCAAGGGAAAAATTCTACACCTCAACTAAAAGTAAAATCAGAAGACGGCAAACTTTCACCAATAGAAGAAATTACTCTTAGAACCACCAAGGAAATCGTTATAAAATTTATAGAAATGGGTAGGTGTTCTCCAGGTACTTTTGAAGAAGTATTTACACATGTGTTTTCCGTCATCAAAAAGACGCTTTCCCAAGGCTAAGTGGATGTATCTTCTTGCTATCCACGGAAGCCCAAGAAAAAACGGAAATACAGAAATTTTTTTAAATGCCTTCATCTCTGGTCTTGATCCAACCTTTTTCGTAGAAAAAGTAAGACTTGCAGAATTAAAGTTTACTCCGTGCTTGGGATGTGAAAAATGTGAAAAAACAGGAGAGTGTATTTTAAAAGACGACTTCTCAATACTTGCAGAAAAAATTATACGAGCAGACATAATCGTAGTTGCAACCCCTGTTTACTTTTACAATCACACTTCCCTTGTACAAGCTTTTTACGAAAGGTTTCAAGTATTCTGGGTAAGAAAAAACATTTTAAAAAAACCACATCCTTTTAACAAAACCCCTCTGGGAATTCTGCTTGCCATTGGAGCAACCCGTGGAAATAAACTCTTTGATTCCTTAAAAAGAAGTTTTCGTTATGTTTTGGATAGTATCTATGGAATTTATGGTGGTGGGTTATTTTTAAGAGGTATTGAAAAAAAAGGAGAAATTTTAAATTTTCCTCAATATTTAGAAGAAGCGCGAGAACTTGCGCGCTATTTAAAAAGTCTGCTATAAGCCTTTGCCCTTTGATAAATGCTTTTTGCTTTCCATATGTCACTTATAACTGCTATCATGTCTGCACCTAACCTAATCAATTCTTCTGCTTTTTCTAAAGTTATTCCACCTATTGCACAAATAGGAATTTTTAATCTTCCTTTTGCAATTTTTAGTATTTCCTTTTCAACTACTTTAGCTTCTGGTTTTGTAGGAGACGGAAAAAAACTCCCAAAAGCAACATAACTTGCACCCTCTTCTTGAACAATTTCAGCTCTTTCAATGCTTCCGTAACAAGAAGCTCCTATTATTTTATTTTTTAAGTACTTTTTTACTTCCTTAACTGGTAAGTCTTCTTTTCCTACATGTATTCCATCAGCGTCACTTCTTAAAGCAAGCTCAAGCCTCTCGTTTACTATAAATATTGCATTATACTCGTGACACAGTTTTTTAAGCTCTAAAGCGTAATTTAGTAAAAATTCGTCTGAGTGGGTTTTGTCTCTTAACTGTACTACTTTAGCTCCTCCTTTTAAAGCTTCTTCAACCATCTCAAAAATTCGCCCACCCTCGTAAGGAGTAAGCTTTTCGTCAGTAATCACATAAAGTCCTCTTAATTTATCCATTTTAAAACCTTTCAATTACTTCTAAATCTCGCAGGTTTTCAAGTAAAAACTCTTTTAGCCACAAATAGAATTCTTTTGTATAAGGCTCAACTTTTTCTCCTGATATACTGTCGTAAGGTTCGTACTTCTGAATAGCTATTCTTTTAAAACCTTCTAAATAAGGTATCATCTTTTTGATCTCGTCTTTTCCTACGAGAGGGGGGTAACAAGTAATTCTAACTTCAACCCTGAATCCTAAAGGTTTTAAGTATTCAAAGCTCTTTTCAACTTTAGAAAAATCACCTTTTACCTCTTTATACCTTTCAGGTGCGGTCTTGAAGTCAATTGCCCAATAATCAATTATGTCCATCTCAACGAGACTCTTTACTACATCAGGTAAAGATCCGTTAGTATCAAGTTTTACCGGAAGTCCTACTTCATAAACGACTCTTTCTATAAAATAAACGAGTTTTCTCTCCCACAAAGTAGGTTCTCCACCAGTAATAACAACCCCTTTTATAAATCCCTTTCTTCTTTTTAATTCCTCAATAACTACATCTTCAGGAATGTCTTCAAGTTTTGAATACCTCTCAGGTAGTACCAAGTCTATATTATAACAATAAGGACATCTAAAGTTGCAACCGTAAGTGAAAACTACTGAAGAAATCTTGCCAGGATAATCAACGAGACTCGTACCTCTAAAACCTTTGATCATGTTAAAAAGTGGGGGCAAGTGCCCCCAAGTTAACCTCTCTTTTAGAAGTTGTAAAATGCAGAAAGGGTGTATCTCGTTCCTTTATTCGTTATAGTATCTCTTTCAGTTTCAACTCTCATAATTTCTGCACCAAGTTTTACATGATTAGTAAGCTTATACCAAGCATTTACATAATAAATCGTATTTTTGGTAAATTGACGATCATTAAGACTGGCAACAGTTCTTCCAGCCATCATGTCGCTATCTTTTGGATTGTCTATTCCAGCTCCAGCAGTAACACTTATCTTTTTAGTTAAGTAGCATGTAATGTCAGCCCAACCTCCATAAGCTTTAATAGCTTTACCTGTAACACTATTTACATCAAGATCGTATCTTAAAAACTCTGCTCCTATTCCCTTACCAGTCCAGAGCTCTCCTTTTACCTTAAATTTAAGATCTGCAAGCTTAAATCCAAATTTGTACTCTCCAGCAATAAGCCAGCGAGTAACTTCGTCCTTTCTATATCCACCACCTATTGCAACCATGTTATCGCTTCCAAGTACACCACCTTTATACTGAAGTCTTGCA
This sequence comes from Thermodesulfobacteriota bacterium, assembly GCA_013153525.1. Taxonomy (GTDB): domain Bacteria; phylum Desulfobacterota; class Thermodesulfobacteria; order Thermodesulfobacteriales; family Thermodesulfobacteriaceae; genus Thermodesulfobacterium. Next base: position 3,442 of record JAADEG010000015.1, on the reverse strand, counting down.
AGTAACCACGGCATTCTTACATTAGTACCTACATCTGACCTATGTCTTCTCATAACAGAACCAAGAATTTGCCAGTTGCCGTAATTTTGTCTTACGGTAATCTGAGGCATACGCCACCAGAGATTTCCTGCTGCACTCAAAATTCCAAAGTCAACTGTAGAAGGATTAAGCTGAGCAACTGGAATCCAGTCCTGACCTATTCTTATGTCTGTTTTTGTCTTTTTGTAAAAAAGGTCAATGTATCCAAGTCTCATTCTTGGTATAAGGTTGTCTCCTTCTGTTGTACCGTAAAAGTCTATTTCTATTCTTCCAGTTGTCTTCCAGTCCTGAGAATCAGTAGAAACTATTGCACCAAGTCTCGTGTCTCTCGGATTAAAGTTAGTAGAATCATTTTTCCAATCAGAATCTTTAGCTCCGTTTGCCACAGCCCCTATAAAGTCATTGTACTTGGTAAACTTTGCAGTGTCGTAATTAAAATCCACTTTTACTCTTCCGTAAAGCTTCCAATTAACATCAGAGCTCTTTGCAGTAACCGTCTCACCAGCAAACGCTGAAGCAGACAAACACATAACTCCTGCAAGAGTTAATCCTACTAACTTACGCACCTTCCCCAACTTCATAACCTGCACCTCCTGTAGTTTTTTATTTTTTCGTTTAAAAAGCAAATCTTATACCTATTTATAAAAGCCTCAAAATTTCTATTTCTAATTCTACATATTGTAGCAAAAATTCCCAATTAAAAATCTTTTGAGAAAAATTTCCTCTAATTTATATCACTATCACCTTTGCAGTTTTTCCTCTTCTTAATTTAAGATCTATTAAAGCTCTCATAGTGTCTTTAAAATCATAGACCTCTACATCAGGTGAAATGTTTGCTTTAATCGCAATACCTAAAAACTCTTCTATGTCTTTTGCAGTAACATTTGCCACTGTTTTTATTTCTTTTTCCATCCAAAGATCTCTTTCGTAAGAAATTTCTAAAAGCTTTGCTTTGTCAGCATCTTCTTTTCTGATTGCATTAATAACGAGTCTTCCTGCTGGTCCAAGATACCTTAAGCACATAAAAGGTGGTCCCCATACTGGGGTGGTGTCTATTATTGCATCTATAGGCTCTGGAGGCTCTTCGTCAATACTACCTACCCAATCAGCTCCAAACTCTTTTGCCAGCTTTTTTCCTCTTTCACTGTGTGAAAACACGAAAATTTTTGTATTCGGGAACAAGTGTCTTACTATTTTAAAAACTATGTGTCCAGATGCCCCGAAACCTAAGAGTCCTAAAACATCTCCGTCTTTTACTTTGCTCAGTTTTAAAGAGCGATATCCAATTGCTCCTGCACAAAAAAGAGGGGCTAAAACTTCAGCACTCACGCTTTCTGGCAGTTTAAACGCGTAATTTTCTGAAATTTTGAAGTATTCAGCGTATCCACCGTGTGCGTCCTTACCCGTAGCTTTAAACTCTGGGCACAAGTTCTCAAGCCCACTCTTACAAAACTTGCACTTTCCACACGCAGAAAAAATCCAACCTGCCCCTGCTCTATCCCCTGGCTTAAACTTAGTTACGCTTCTTCCAACTTCTACTACCTTTCCAACTATCTGATGTCCTGGAATAACAGGATAAAAACTCGGCTTTGCTCTGCCTTCAATTTCGTCTATCTCCGTGTGACAAACTCCACAAACTTCAACTTTTAAAAGAACCTCGTCATCCCTAATTTGAGGTTCTTCTACCTCCTCCAATTTTAAAAAATTTTCTCCTTCCCTAACCTCAAAAACTCCAAAAATTACCCAAGCCTTCATAACTTCTTGAATGTAGTATTTTTTACTTTATCCCAGCTAAATTCTCCCATTTCGTAAATTCTAATCTTGTGACTTCTTGGAAACTCCTTTTGTAAAAGTTTTTTAAAAAGCTTCCTTAATTCTTTATAACCCTTAATTTCAAACCGATCCTGATAAAATCCATCCTCTATAACCTCAAAATCTTCTTCTCCTCTTTTAATTAACAAAACTTTTCTATTTCTTTTGTATGTCCTTATGTCCAAGTAATGTCCAACTTTTAGAGCCTCTACTTTTTTAGGAAGTACTTTTAAAAATACTTCCTTGTCTATCAACTCTTGCTCCTCAAGTTGTTATCCATTATTTTTAAAACTTTAGTAAGTCTATCCCAGTTCGTAACTCCAATGTATTCCCAGCGAGCAATTTTCTTTTTTCCATTATTTAGTTCTCTTAAGACCTTATTCATGAGCTTAAACCTCTTGTCCTGCATGTAATTTCCCCAAAGGTGATGGCAATTTCTTGGTGGGCATCCTGCAAGAAGAACTCCATCTGCAAGATCTTTTGCAAGAATTTCCCATATAAGCTCAAGACTTATAGAACCTGAACACCTTACTCTCAATGTTCTTATGTTCTCTGGAAGTTTGTTTCTATAAACTCCCATCAAGTCTCCTGCTCCGTAAGCACACCAATAACACAAGAAGGCAAGAATTCTCGGTTCGTCTTTTGGAACATGATTGAAAGCTACTTCTATCATTTTTACTATTTGAAACTCTTCCATGTTTACGAGCCTTACTGCTTTAGAAGGACATGTGCTGTAACAAAGACCACATCCTTTACAAAATTCGGGATCTATTTTTACTTCGTCTTCTTTTACAGAAATTGCATTGTGCGGACAAACTGCAGCACAAAGTCCGCACTTAGAACACCTATCGTGCTCTGTAAGAGACACATACTTCTGTTCTTTTGGATGCAGGCTTTGATAAGCTTTGTGGGCTGCTGCAATTCCAGACTCTATGCTCTCTTGGATGTCTTTAAAACCCTTAGCTGTTCCAGCTACAAAAACCCTTTCAACATAAGTTTCAAGTGGGGTTACGAGTTTAGGCTGAAACTCTATTGGAAATCCGAACTTATCAGTAACTATACCAAAAAGTTTTGCAATCTTTGCTCCTGCTGGAACAAGAGGTTCGGCAAGAACTACAAGTTCAGCCTCGTACTCACCGTTTTCCGTTACGACTTTTAAAAATCCCTCTTCCCCTTCTTCTATTCTCTTTACTTCTGTCTGAATAAACTCAATCCCTCTTGTTTCTGCCTCTCTTTTAAATTCTTCAAAAGCTCTTCCACAGGTTCTAAGACTTTTGTAAAATACATTTACTTCTGTTCCAAGGTATGCCATTGAAAGTCTAACTGCGTGTTTAACAGTTGCAAGACAGCATAGTCTTGAACAGTATCCAACTTCGTCTTTTTGACAGAGAACAAAGGCTATGCTTATAGGTGGACGCCCTTTAAACCTGTTTGCCCAATGTCTTTCAAATTCAAGCATAGTAATTACATTTTCGTACTTGCCATAACCAAGTGCTTCAAACTGCTTCATGTCGTATCCGTCAAATCCAGTTGCAATTACGACTGCTCCAAACTCCTTTTCCACGACCTTGGGTTCTGCCTCAAGATCAAT
>JAADEG010000084.1 GCA_013153525.1 Thermodesulfobacteriota bacterium | reverse complement strand
TTTAGACGAAAAATATGGTTTTGGTGAAAGAGTTCCTTTTACAAATATAGTAATTTATTCAACCTATATAAACGGGAAAAAGGTTGAAATATACTTAGATCTTGCTGAAGTCTTTGCCCAATATTTAAAAATTACCTATGTATATTCTTGCATGGATAATTTAGTAAAAAACGAAATTGAACGAAGAAAAGCCCAAAGAGTTAACAATGAACTTTAATTTTTCAATACTTTCTGGATATTTTAAAAAATTCTGGAATATCATTTTTAAAAAATGTCTTTTAAGAAGTCAAGGGAGGAGTAGTTAGCCTCAAACTTTTCTCTGAGCTCGTTTAAGATATCTCTAAAGGTTTTTTCTGAATCAATGGGTGTTCTGTAAAGGTGCCCAACCCAGGACTTTACATCTTTTTCCTCTGGTAAAATCGGAAGCTCGTCCACATCAAGGTTTGAAAGAAGGTAATTCGGTATCTCCTCTGCTTTTCCTTTTTTGTAGTCTCTTAGAAACACTAAAAGATCAAACAGATTGCCGTACAAACCACCCTTATCAATATTTTCCACGAGCTGAAGAGCAATAGTGCTTATTTTAAAAAGAAAAGGTGGAAGCTCTGCTCCTCTGGTGCTACAGGGATAAACAGATGCCATTAGTCTGCACATAAGAGGACGCCTTTCGTAAACCTTGCAAAGTCCTTCATTATCAAGAAAAGGACAGGGGAGTAGTTCTTCCACAGGTACCTCTGGTTCTGGCTCGGTTCCTTGCATGTAACAAAGAATCGTTTGATTGTGCGTCATTCTGGGTCTGGGAATGCTTTTTAAATTTTTAATTATATTTTCAAAATCCTCGTCCTTTAACACCTCAAGGAGGTACTCAGCTTCTATAGAGGTAACGAAAAGTCTCGTAGTGCAACAAAGATTACATCCAGGCTTGCATGCAAGAGGATAGGTTAAATAGGTTTTGTCTATAAACTTATACAGAGTTTTAAGAAGCTCCTTCTTTTTTTCTATCTCAAAGTCAAGTACTACCGGCTGAATTTTAAAACCTCCTTTTTTAAATTTTTACTTATTTTAACACACAATTCAACTTAAGTCCACGAGAATTAGCGTTTGATACTGTGGTGAAGGTGGATCCTCCAAGGAGGCAAACTTAAACTCCTGCTCAAGCCTTAAAATTACGCGAGTAAGAAAAGAGTTTAAAAGCTCTGGTTCGTAATACCAATTAATTTTAACAAAAGCCTCAAAGTTTTTAAAAAGCTCTTTTTTTATCTCTTCTTTAACCTCAAGTACTTCTCCCTTTGCTTCAAAAACGCCTTTAAAAAAGTCCTTCCACTTGTTTGCAGGAAGTGCTTTAAACTTGAACTCTTTAAAACACACCCAGTTTGCAAGTGCAGTAAGAATTAGTACTGTCCAGGTCAAAAACTTTGCGTCTATGTTCGTACTCGGTTTACCTACTTCAGCAAGCCAGGCAAGTGGAGAACCAAATGCCCTTTCAATAACAGGTGCCATGTATCCAATTTCTTCAATGTGTCTTCTAACTACATTAACCTCTGAGAGCCTTCTAAAAATAGTGTATTCCTCTGAAGTTCCAATTTTGTCAGGATTAAAAAGCTTTATCTGATTGAGTTTCTTTACCAAAATACCCTTTAAGTAACCAGCATAAGGCTGATCAAGGTATCTTAGTACGGCAGGGTCAAAGTCTTTACTTTTAATTAAAGAAATCGCAAACTTTCTAATGTCTCTTAATACTGTTTGAGCCATTCTGAAAATGTCTTCAAGAAAGTGATTTTCTACAAGTTTTTTTGCAACTTCCAAGTTTTCCATTGAAAGATATTGAATACCAATGTTTAAACTTCCCCAAACTTTTTCTATGCTTTTTTTAACCTGTTCTATTTCGTCTATAACCACATTATCTACTATTATCACTTTGTTTGAAAGCCAGGCAAGTTCTTTTTTCAATCGGAAAATCTGCTTTTCGTCCTTAATGCTTGCTAAAACTTTAAATATAAAAAGTTCCTCTTCTTCTTTATAAGGTACTATGTTTATAGAAGGTTGAACCTCTGCTTCTCCTTCAAGAGCAAGGACTTCTGGATCTATTTTTCTTAATGTTCTTGGATGTATGGGTGAATATATGTCAAGTGCTTCAAAGTATTCAGGAATACCTTCGTCTGCAAGCCTCCCGTTTCTCCAGCGATAAGCCCTTTCCTCAACCTCAAGAGGAATTTCCCATATAATTGATTCCATTAAAGCAAAGTATGCATCTGGCATTTCTTCCCTTAAAATTTCTATCATTCTTCTAAAGTAAAACTCAAGTGCATCAGACTTGAATTCTATAAAGTAAAAGTCGTCAAGGGTGTAAGGTGGTAAAAAGTCCATAGCTTCAACGAGTTCCATGTCGTCGGGTTTTTTATAAACTTTTACGAACTTTTGAAAAATCGCTATTAAAAAGTCCCAATCAGCAATTCTAAGCCATTCAAGAACTTTGTCTTCTCCTGCCTGGAAAAGAAGTATTATCCAAGACGCAACTCTCTCAGGCTTAATTCTGTCCTTGTACCAGCTATCTATGTCAAACATAAATTGAATTTGTGATCCCTTTGCATAGGACAATAGTTCAACTGCAACATCAAGAGAAGTTGCTTTCATAGTTAAGAATAGCTCTTGAGAAGGCATGTTTTTAACCAGACCCTCTGGATAAGGAGAGTTTAAAATGAGCTTACTTTTAAGCTCCCAAGGAGCCTGCATAACAAGCTCGTAAAGCTCGTGAAACTTTAAAGGAGCAAGTAGTTTCTCTATTTCTTCGTCTTTTTTCTGAAACAAGTCCTCTATTTTAACCCCAGGTAAAATCTCCTTCACAGAAAGCAGATTCATAGTGCAAAACCTCCTCTAAGTTTTTCCCTTTTACCACTATTACATCAAACCTAATTTCTTCTATTTCTTCAAATACATCCTGATGCGTAAGAATAAAGTGCTTAGCAACTTTAATTATTTTGTGCTGTTTTTTAAAATCTACTTTCTCTTCGGCTAATTCTACATCTTCACCTGTTACAGACTTAACCTCAACGAAAACGAGAAGTTTCTTTTTTCTCGCAATTATGTCAATTTCTCCTACTTTTGTAAAATAATTCCTTTTTAAAATTTTATAACCCTTTTTCTTTAAAAATTTTACTGCTATTTCTTCTGCGTCATAACCCTTTTTTCTTGACCACATCTGAAAAACACCTGTAGTATGTTCTGTGGACCTTAGAAGGACCGTACTTTTCAATGAGTTTTAAGTGAAGCTTGGTTGCATAGCCTTTGTGTTTTTCAAATTGATACTCAGGAAAAGACTTTGCCAATTCTTTCATGTAGTTATCCCTTGCAACCTTTGCAAGAATTGATGCAGCAGATATACTCAGACAAAGTCTATCCCCCTTTACTATAGCCTTTTGCAAACCTTTAAAAAAGGGAATAGGATGGGGACCGTCTATAAGAACGAGTTGAGGCTTTACTTTAAGCCCTTTTATTGCCCTGTGCATAGCCTTAAAAGTTGCGTTTAGAATCCCTTCCTTATTTATTTCTTCAACTTCTGCTCTGGCTATGCAAAAGGCAAGGGCTACGCTTTTTATGTACTCAAAAAGCTCTTCTCTTTTTAAAGAAGTCAAAAGTTTTGAGTCTTTAATTTCTGAGGAAGTAAAGTCAGGGGGAAGTATCACTGCTGAAGCAAAAACAGGACCTGCAATTGCACCTCGTCCTGCTTCATCTACTCCTGCAATGAGTTTATAACCCTGAAGTCTGAGAAACCTTTCAAGATCGTGAGAATTAGACAAACTTAACCCTCCCCTTTAAGCTTTTGTCAAAAAAGAAAAAGATTTTGTGGGGAGGGTACATGCAGTAAAAATTATTCCATAATTCTTCCGTCAAATCTTTCCTTTATACGAGCAGCCTTTCCGTAACGCTCTCTAAGATAGTAGAGTCTTGCTCTTCTAACTTTACCACGCTTGACTATCTCTATTTTTTCTATTCTTGGAGAGTGATATGGAAATGTTCTTTCAACTCCAACTCCAAAAGAGACCTTCCTCACTGTAAAAGTAGCATTAACTCCAGAACCCCTTCTTCTTATAACTACTCCTTCAAATACCTGTATTCTTTCTTTTTCTTTGTCTTCTCCCTCTTTGAGCCTAAAATAGACCCTTATAGTATCTCCAGGATTAAACTTTGGCAAGTCTGTCCTCATGTACTTCTTTTCAATCTCCCGAATAATCGGCAACATACTCTCCCTCCCTATGAAAACTCACCCCAAATATAACACACTTAAAAAAAATTGCAAATGTAATTTTCTTACCTTGACTAAGAGAATTTAATATTTATTATAAAAAACTATGAATTTGAAACACAGTTTTGACTTCAACTTTTTCGTGTTTTTCCTTCTCGTAATATTGGTCGGTTTTATGATAGCTAAACCCTGCAAAGTTCACGAATACTATAAGTATGTAGATTGGAAAACGATTTTCACTCTTAGCTCTTTACTATTAATAACTACTGCAATAAAAGAAAGCCACTACTTTGACGAACTTGGAAGAAGAATTCTTAATCGTTTTTCTTCAGAAAGAAGTCTTGCTACATTTTTAATACTGTTTTCTGCAGGATTGTCCACCTTTCTTACGAACGACATAACTCTTTTTATAGTGGTTCCTCTTACTCTTAGTATCCAAAACCTCGTAAAAAACGACCTTAAAAAACTCATCATTCTTGAAGCATTTGCAGTAAACATCGGTTCAAGCTTAACTCCTATAGGTAATCCCCAAAACCTATTTCTGTGGTATCAGTGGAAAATACCTTTTTTTCACTTCGTTTACAAACTTTTACCACTCGTTACATTTTTGTTATTAAGTTTGCTCTTTTTGAATTACTTGGTCTTTTCCAATAAAAAACTTGAATTCTTAGAAAAGTCTTCAACTAAAATCTTGTACGACAAAAAACTCCTTAGCTTTTCTTTGTTGCTACTTTTGATGTGCGTAATCTTTCTTGAACTTCACTTAGAGCTTTACTTTTTTCCCGTGGTGTTTATTTTTTACTTATTTTTTTACAGAAAAGCTTACTTAAAAGCTGACTGGCTTTTAATTTTTATGTTTATTTTAATATTTATTGACTTTCACCTTATTTCTGCTTTACCTCCGATTATCCATTTGGTTCACAAGCTCTCTCTTAATACTTCAAAAAAGGTCTATTTGCTGTCTTTTATTTCTTCTCAAATTATAAGCAATGTACCTGCAAGTGTTTTTGTATCAAAGTTTTCTCACGACTGGTTTGCAATAACCTACGGTGTGAATGTAGCAGGAAACGGAATTATAATAAGTTCTCTTGCAAACTTAATTGCAATAAGACTTGCTGATTCTAAAGTTACAATAACCGAATTTCACAAGTTTGCCGTTCCTTTTTGTTTCGTTACATTTTTAATCGTGTATTTGTTCATTTGAAACTTTTGTTACATTTTTGTAATTTATCTGTTTTATAGACTTTCTTTGGTACAATTTTGTTTTGATTTTAGCGATAAAGTACTTTTAAAAGCTCCGTTTTTTCTCGTTTTAAAAGTATCTCCAAACAGGCATATTTTTTGTTTGCTTTTAATAAAAGCTGAGAGGAGGGCAGGATGAAAAAGGTGGAAGCAGTGATTAAGCCATTTAAACTTGAAGAGGTTAAAGAAGCACTTTTAAAAGTAGGAATTGGTGGAATGACGGTACTTGAAGTTAAAGGTTTTGGAGAGCAGAGAGGGCAAGTAGAGGTTTATAGAGGAAAGGAGTACAGAGCTGACTTTTTGCAGAAGGTAAAGATTGAAGTCGTTGTTAAAGACGACCAGGTTGACGCAGTGGTTCAGGCTATTCTTGATTCAGCTTACACTGGAAAAATAGGAGACGGCAAAATTTTCGTTTTACCAGTTGAGGATGTAATTAGGGTAAGAACCAAGGAAAGAGGGGATAAGGCAATTTAACTTACGAAAATTTTTTATTAAAAAACCAAAAATCGTAGGAGGGGGAGAGAATGAAAAAGGAGGTAAAAAGTGTTTTATGGTTGTTTTTCTGGTTATTTACACTTACAGGTACCTGCTTTGCTTCGCAAAGTGCACACCTTGACACAGGAGATACTGCTTGGATGCTCGTATCAACTGCATTGGTTATGCTTATGACTTTACCAGGACTTGCAATTTTTTATGGTGGACTTGCTAAAAGAAAAGATGTTTTAAATACCATAGGTATGTCTTTCGTTACTTATGCTATAGTATCGTTTTTGTGGATACTTTACGGATACAGTTTAGCCTTTAACGGTGATATTTCTGGAATCATAGGTAATACTGCTAAGTTCTTTTTAAACGGGGTTAGTATTAAGTCTCTTTCTGGGACTATTCCAGAGTATGTTTTTATTGCATTTCAGCTTACATTTGCTGCAATAACCGTTGCCCTTATTAGTGGTTCTTACATTGAGCGCATGAAGTTTTCAGCATGGGTTATATTTACTATTTTGTGGTTTACTCTTGTTTACATTCCGGTTGCTCACTGGGTATGGGGTGGAGGATGGCTTGCAAATCTCGGAGCACTTGACTTTGCAGGAGGAACTGTTGTTCACATAAACGCAGGTATTGCAGCCTTAATAGGAGCTTTGCTTCTTGGAAAAAGAAAAGAACCGGTTCTCCGTCCTCACAACCTTACACTCGTTGTAATTGGAACAGGTCTTCTTTGGTTTGGATGGTTTGGATTTAATGCAGGTTCTGCTCTTGCAGCAAACGGACTCGCAGGTATAGCCTTTTTAAATACGAATACAGCAACAGCAGTTGCAGCAATTGCCTGGATGATTACTGAGTGGCTTTCAACTGGTAAACCTACTATTCTTGGACTTGCTTCTGGTGCAGTTGCAGGACTCGTTGCAATAACCCCTGCTGCAGGATTCGTAAACATTAAAGGAGCTGTTGCTATAGGAATAGTTGCAGGAGTTATACCTTACTTTATGGTTTCCGTTGTAAAAAGTAAGTTTGGTTACGATGACGCTTTGGATGTATTTGGAATTCACGGAGTAGCTGGAATTCTTGGAGCCCTTTTAACTGGAGTTTTTGCAGATCCTGCTGTTAATGGTTCTGCAGGACTTCTTTACGGAAATCCAGGACAACTCTGGACGCAGGTACTTGCTGTTGCAGCAACTGTTATTTACGACGCAATAGCAACCCTTATCATTCTCGTAATAGTAAAAGCAATAGTAGGCATAAGAGTTAGTGAAGAAGACGAATACGCAGGGCTTGATGCCTCTCAGCACGGTGAAAAAGCTTACAACCTTGGAGAATAAAACAAAAAGGAGGTTAGCCATGGGAGGAGGTGCAAGAAAAAAGGTAATTGCAGCAGTTGGAAGCGTGCTTTTTGCTTTAACTGGATTTACCGGGGTTAGCCATGCTGCAAAGCCTTCTGTAAGTGGAGCAGTGTCTGCCTATGCAATTTACACGAGCTCCACGAGTGCTAAAAAGACAAATTACGATGTATCCTCTGCACTCGTAACTGTTTCTGAAAAGTCTATAGCAAACCTGCCGGTTAGTTACACTGTAACAGCAGGTGCCTATGCAATGCCAGTCGTAGCTGTTGATTTTACCTCAACAGCAGACACTACCAAGGTTCTTACCCCTTTACCAATTGCCTACTTAGAGTACGCAAGCCCATCAATTCCCGTTACAATTGATGTCGGAAGAATGCCTACTTTAATTGGATACGAATCTGCGTTTACTTATCAAAACGATTATGTGGATCGTGGACTCGTGTGGAACATGCAGCCTATTTTACACGACGGAATTAGGATAACCTACAGTGGAATAAAAAACATAACTATTAAGTTTGGTATTAATGATGGATACTATTCTGCAAGCGTGGATACTTTTGACGGAAAGAGAGTTATTTCTCCAGCAATTGAAGGAAGTATTTCTGGTTCTCCTTTAAAGGATGTTTCTATTTCTTTTAACTTCTTAATTCCTACTAAAAGCGCAAGACCTAACGAAACAGCAGATCCTGCTAACAAACAGGAGTACAATTTAGTAGGAAGCTATTCCTTTGGTAAACTTACAGTGGGTTGGGATGCACTTTATGTTTATGCACCCAAGGACACCAAGGCTATGGTTTCCAAAGCAAGCTCAGCTTATGGTATCGCTTTGCACGGAGAATACGCAGTAAACGAAGAACTTAAGCTTGCAGGAAGAATAGAGTATGTAAACGACGACAGTGGTGGGGTTGATCTCGTAGGTATTGGTAATGGAAACAGTGCTTTTACTATTACTTTTAGTCCGTGTTTTACAAAGGGAAGTTACTTCTTAAAAGGAGACCTTGCGTATGTAAAGGCTGATAACGACTTTACTTCTGACAATAAAGATAGCTTAACGAGGGTAGCAATAGAAGCTGGTATAAGCTTTTAGCCTGCCCTCCCCCTCGTCATAGCCTGCCCCTGTTTCACTCAACCAGGTGGGTCCTTCGGGACCCACCTTCCGTTTTTTCTTTACTTTTCAAAATAATGCTTTAAATTTTAAGCAAATGTTAAAAAAAGAGGAAGTAGTACTTAAAGAAGAAAGCCTTGGTCTTTTTCCAGATTGGGAAAGTATCTTTAATAGAAAAGCTCCTATTTTCCTTGAAATAGGGATTGGAAATGGAGAATTCATAAAGTGGATAGCAGAAAGACATCCCGAAAATAACTATGTAGGAATAGAAGTTGCAAGAGAGTTTTTTAAAAAAGCAGTAAATCGGATAACGAGTTCAGGATTGACAAATGTTCGGCTTATTCATTGTGAAGGAGCAAAAGCCTTGTGTCAACTTTTTAAAAACGGATCTCTTTCAGGGCTGTACTTAAACTTTCCTGATCCCTGGGCAAAGAAAAAACAAAAACGCAGGCGTCTCGTTAACAAACTTTTTCCTTGGCTCCTCGCACTTAAACTTTTAGACTCTGGGTTTTTCTTAATGGTTACGGACTTTAAAGAATATGCAGAAGAGGTAGTTGAGGCTTTTTTAAACACCAAGTGCTTTGCCCCTTTGTGGAAAGAAGGTCCTATGAGAAACAGACTTGAAGACTACTATCACACTAAATACGCAAGAAAGTGGCTTGCCTGTGGATTACCTCTTTTTTTCGTTGGATTTAAAAAAGTTAAAACCCCAGAAAACATCCCAGCAGAGGTTTTCGAATACTATCCAATTCTTAAAATTTCAAAGGAGGATTCTATGCCTCACAGCATAATCCAAGTGGAAAAACCCTTCGTTCCTTCTGAACTCGTAAACGAATTACCAGAAGGAATAATTTTTCAAAAAGACCAAAAGGTAATTAAAATACTTGAGAAGTTTTTATCTTCTAAAAGCGTTCTTCTTGATTCCTTAATTTCAGAAGGACACTTAGTTCAAAGGTTTTTCGTGACTATTTCACCTCACTCCAACGGATTAATCGTGAAAATTCACGATTCGGACAAACCACTTCCTACAGAAGGGGTTCACACTTTAATAGCTCTTCTAACTAAGGAATTGTTAAGGATTTATTCAGGAAAGTTACTGAAAACTACTTGTAAAAAACACATAATAAAGACTTTTACCACAGAAGAAGTTAATAGTACTTAAAACTTCTGCCAAATTCCACTACTACTGCGTATATAACCGTGCTCATAGGAACCGCGAGGATCATTCCAACTATCCCAAAAAGTTTTCCCCAGATTAATACTGAAATAATTATTATACTTGAGGGAAGACTTAAAACTTTTGCGTAAGTGAGAGGATAAACTATCATGTCTATAAATTGAGCAAGAGACACCACGATCACTGCTACGATTAAACCGAGTTTTCCTTTTAACAAAAACAAAACAAAAGCGAAGAAGAGATAATTAAAAACCGTTCCTAAAAAAGGGATAACATTTGCTATTCCTCCTATAATTCCAAAGGCAAGGGCATACTTGGGAACGAGCCAAACTATTCCCAAGAAGCACACGAGAATGTAGATGCCAGTTTCTATGAGAAGTCCTTTAAAGTACCCCCTTAACTTTTTGTTTATGTGATAAAGAATGTTTAAAAGCATTTCAAAGTACTTGTTAGGAATGAGAGAGAGGCTCGCCTTTCTTAACTTGATTCTTTCACTTAAAAGGAAAAAAGTTAATACAGGATATATAATGCTATAGCCTCCGATTTCTGCGAGAGTAGAAGACATTTTTACGAAGTCTATGTGTGCTCTAATTTTTGAATAAGCCCAGTTTAAATACTTGTGAGAAAGAAATTGATCTGGAGCAATAGCATTTATTTTTTGGACGAGAGAAATAAGTACGAAGATAAAGATTGCTATAATTAAATAAATAGAAAAAGAAAAAATACCAAACATAAGAGTTTTTGGAGCGTTTTTAAGGTGCTTTTCAAGAAAGTTTCCAATGGTATAAACAGTGCTTAAAGATAAAATTATAAAAAAGGTTATTACTGGTAAGAAGTAAAGGGAGCACAAAAACGCAAAAAATAAAAAAATAATAGCTATTAAAAGTTTGTGTTTTTCTTTCATTGAGACATTAGTTGTTCGTTTAGTTTTTTAAGTCTTTCTGCTATTACACCAGCTATGTTATAAAGTACTTTGGAGGCGATTTCTGGTTGACACTCAATTAGATTCTCAAGAGCAGAACGAGTGAGAACATAGACTTCTGTATCTTCTACGCACTTAATAGTTGCAGTTCTAAAACTTTCAGTAACCAGTGCCATTTCTCCAAAAAATTCTCCTCTCTCTAAGGTATCTACTTTTACGAAAGAATCTTTTTCTGAGGAGTTCCCTGGTACGAGGACATCTACTTTTCCACTGACTATTATGTAAAGAGCAAAACCTGGTTCTCCAAAAGAAACGATGTTTTCTCCTTTTCTATAGCTTCTTTTGTGTAGGAATTCTATAGCTTTGTTTAATTCTTTTTGACTTAGTCCTTTAAAAATTAGGTTATTTTTTAAAAATTCAAGTTCTTCAGGTTTTCTAAAAATAAAACTCCACAGGATCCAAGATTTCATTCTTTTATTATAACAGGATTAACGAGATTTGTAAAACGGATTTTTTAAGGACGAAGAAATTAAGCAGTATTTAACTTTTTGGCAAGCTCCATAAGTCTCTCTATTCTTTCCTCAATTGGTGGATGGGTTGAAAGTAGCTTAAAAAGAGTCTTTCCAGAAAGAGGATTTACGATGTACATCTGTGCATGAGCAGGATTTACATTCATTGGATAGGCTCTATTCCACTCTTCAAGTTTTTTGAGAGCACTTGCAAGTGCCATAGGGTTGCGAATTATTTTAGCTCCTGTTTCGTCTGCAAGAAATTCTCTACTTCTGCTTATAGCAAGCTGAATGAGAGTTGCAGCTATTGGAACCACGATAATCATTATTATAAGTCCGATAAGAGCAAGAGGATTTTCGTCGTCGTCTCTTGAAAAACCTCCAAACATAAGCGCCCATTGTGCCATGTAAGTAAGGTATGTAATAGCACCTACCAATACTGCAGCTATAGTGGAAATAAGGATGTCTCTATTTTTAATGTGTGCGATCTCGTGAGCAAGAACCCCTTTTAGCTCTTCAGTAGTAAGAAGCTTTCTTATTCCAGCAGTAACTGCTACTACTCCATTTGAAGGATTTCTGCCAGTAGCAAAGGCATTGGGAGTCTCAACAGGAATCATATATACCTTGGGTTTAGGGATTCCAGCTCTTTTAGCTATTTCACTTACTATAGCGTGCAACTCTGGATCCTGATGAGGTTCAACAGGCTGAGCTCCACTCGTTGCAAGAACAATTTTGTCAGAAAAAAAGTATGCAATTAAATTCATACTAAGAGCCATAAATAACGCTATAGTAAGTCCTGTCTTCCCTCCAATAAGCTGTCCAACCACTAAAAAAAGTGCAGTAAGAACTGCAAGAAATACAAAAGTCTTTATTACATTAATCATACCTTATCACGCTCCTTTCTAAAACTTAATGCTCAGAGTAAAAAATTAAGTAAAAATTTCAACTTGTCAAGATGTAAGGTAATGATAAAATTGTTATGAAAAAGATTTTAATTTGCGATAAAGGGGTAACCTATGGAAATAGTAGTCTATGGACATCCTGTACTTAGACAAAAGTCAGAGCCTGTTAAAGAAATAGACGGAAAGTTAAAAAAGATCATAGATCAAATGGCAGAAACTATGTACAAGGCAAAAGGACTTGGACTTGCAGCAAATCAGGTAGCTATCCCCCAAAGATTTTTTATAATAGACATAGCTCAAAAAGAAGGAAAACCCAAGCTTGAAGTTTATATAAATCCCGTAATCCTTGAAGCAGAAGGTTCAACGGTTTACGAAGAGGGATGTCTTAGCATACCTGGATACTACGCAAAGGTTGAAAGATACGAAAAAATTTTTATCAAGGCTTATGATCTTGATGGTAAAGAGTTTGAAAGAGAACTTACAGGACTTCACGCAATAGCATTTCAACACGAATACGATCACATAGAAGGTATTTTGTTTATAGACAGACTTTCTCCTCTTAAACAAAGATTATTTAAAAAGTGGTGGAAAAAACACGGCAAAAAGCAAAGTCAAAGCTGATTTTCAATTAGTCTAAAGGTTTCTATGCGCTTTGCTTTCCCTTCAGAGTTTACTTCTACATAAACTCCTTCAAGTTTAACGATTCCCTTTTTTTCTACCTCAAGTTTTCTTGGAACCTGGGTTAGATACATTTCTATTGCCTGCTCTTTTTTCATTCCTATTATGCTTTCTACTGCTCCGCACATTCCAGCGTCTGTTATGTAAGCAGTGCCTTTTTCAAGAATTCTTGCGTCTGAGGTTTGTACATGTGTGTGGGTGCCTATTACTACAGAAACCATTCCGTCAAGATAGTATCCAAGTCCTATTTTTTCTGAAGTCGCCTCTGCGTGAAAGTCAACCAATATAAAAGGGGTTTCCTCTTTTATTTTAAGAGCAATTTCTTTACCTAAGATATAGGGATTGTTAAGGGGTTTCATAAAAATTCTACCTTCAAGATTGATAACTCCGAGTTTTATTTCTTTTTTTTCCACAATAGTAAAACCCCTGCCAGGAGCACCTTCGCCGTAATTAGCAGGTCTTAATACTCTGGAAGACTTTTCAAGATAAGGGAAAAACTCTCTTTTCCAGATGTGATTACCAGAAGTAAGAACATCTATCCCATAAGAAAAAAGCTCTTCAGCTATTTTTTGAGTGAGTCCATAGCCTCCTGCTGCATTTTCTCCGTTTGCAACGACGAAGTCTGGTTTGTACTTTTCTAAAATGTGGGGAAGCATTTCTCTTACAGCCCTTCTGCCAGAATTTCCAACGATGTCTCCTAAAAACACGATCTTTACTTCCATACAAAACCTTACTTTGCGTATTCAATAGCTCTTGTTTCACGAATAACAGTAACTCTTATAATTCCTGGATAGGTTAATTCTTTTTCTATTTTATTAGCTATTTCTCTTGCAAGCACATACGCTTGTTCGTCACTTATCTTTTTGTCGTCAACGATTACTCTTACTTCTCTACCAGCCTGGATTGCAAAAGCCTTTTCAACCCCTTCAAAAGAGGATGCAATTTCTTCAAGTTCTTTAATTCTCTTTATGTAAGCCTCAAGAAGTTCTCTTCTTGCACCAGGTCTTGCTCCTGAAATGGCGTCTGCAATCTGGAGTATAACTCCAAGCATACTCGTAATGGGTACATCTTCGTGATGAGATGCAATGGCATTAACTATTTCTTCGTCTTCTCCATACTTTCTTGCGATTTCTGCTCCTATAAGTGCGTGAGGTCCTTCTTGCTCGTAAGACGCAGCCTTTCCTATGTCGTGAAGAAGTGCTGCTCTTTTTGCCTTTTTAACATCTATTCCAAGCTCTCCTGCAAGTGCTCCACAAATAATTGCTGTTTCTATAGAGTGCTGAAGCACATTCTGGCTATAGCTCGTTCTGTACTTGAGTTTTCCAAGCATTTTTACGAGTTCAGGATGAAGCCCATACACTCCAAGTTCAAAACAGGCTTTTTCTCCGATTTCCGTAAGGTGTTGCTCCATTTCTTCTTCAACCTGTTTAACTACTTCCTCAATTCTCGTTGGATGGATTCTTCCGTCAGCAATGAGTTTTTCAAGAGCAATTCTCGCAATTTCTCTTCTTAAAGGATCTACGCAGGAAAGAACAACCACCTCTGGAGTGTCGTCAATTAAAAGGTCAACACCTGTTAGTGTCTCAAAAGTACGAATGTTTCTTCCTTCTCTACCAATGATTCTTCCCTTCATTTCTTCGTTTGGAAGGTGAACGACTGACACGGTTTTTTCAGTAACAAAAGGAATTGCTGCCTTTGCAATAGAGTAAGCAAGAATCTCTTGAGACTTTCTTTTTGCCTCTTCTTTTATTTCTGTTTCTATCTTCATGAGAAGTTTTGCCTTTTCTTCTACGAGTTCTTCGTCAAGCTTTTTTAAGAGTAAGTCTCTTGCCTCTTTTTCAGAAAGCCCGGCTATTCTCTCAAGCTCCTGCTTTGCTTCTTGAAGTTTGGCTTCTACTTCAGCCTTTTCTTTTTCTACTAAAGCCTTTGTTTCCTCAATTTCTTTAAGTTTTGTTTCTATGGTCTCTTCTTTTTTAGAAAGCGCCTCTTCTCTTTTACTTAAGTCTTCTTCTTTTTTGGAGAGGTATTCTTCCTTACTTACGAGTCGTTCTTCTTTAAGGGCAAGCTCTTGAAACTTTTTGTTAAACTCCTTTTCAAGCTCTTTTTCTTTGCTAAGGAGTTTTTCTTTTATTTGGAATTCAGCTTGTTTTAGTTTGTAATTTGCCTCTTTTTCAGCCTGAGAAATTATTTCCTTAGCCTTTTGTTCTGCTCGTTTTAGTACTTCTTCAGCTTGTTCTTTTATTTTGTTTAACTTACCTTTTTGTGATACGAAAATAGCAGCAGCTACTGCGACTACCAGGATGACTCCAAGGATTATTCCACCTACGAAGCCCATAAAACCTCCCTCCCTTCAAGAATTTTTCGCTCTAACGGAGGGAGAAGGAAAGAAGATAATTAGAAGAGAGTAGGGGAATTATCCCCGGGGTGCCGTGGGAGCTGCCTGCTGCAAGCTCTGTTTAGAAAACTTTTGGGGCGGGGTCTGGTAAACCCGATACGCTCCAAAAGGAGCACGCAGGCCCCAGATCCACCTAACCCCTTTATCTCGTTGGTGTTAGCCTGGCAGGCTATCACTCCTTCCACGAACACCCCAGGATATTTTCCTCCTCTAAAAATTGCCCAAGCTTTGCTACTTGCCCTCTGAGCAGCTCCTCAAGCTGCTCCTTTTCCTTTTTTAACTTTATATAATCGTATGCTACCTGTAATAATAACCAAACTGCAAGTTTAAATCCTGGTACATTCCTGTATTCCTCTATCTCCCGCTTCCTCTCTTCTAAATATCTAATTACTTCCCGTGCCTCTTCCTGAGACACATTGCTTCTAAATACAAACCTCTGCCCTAAAAACTCAAAAACTACTTCTCCTCTCCCTCCGTCAAGCACTTCTTAACTGCCCCTTAAATTTGTGAAAGCTTTTCTATAAGATTACCAATTTTTTCCTTTAAAAGCCTTCTTTCCTCCTCCCTCCTCTCTATCTCCTCTTTTAACCTCTGGTTTTCCTCTTTTTTCTCCTCAAGAGCTTTTATAAGCTCTTCTTTCTCTTTTCTTAATTGTATTACCATTGAAATTAACGCATTTATCTTTTCTTCAAGGCTTTCAATCTCTTCAAAAGCCATTTATTTCCTCCCGTTATGTTTTGTTAGACAACTATAAAGTTAAATCTATTTTTAGCTATTTGTCAAGATAGAAAAATTGGGTATATTTATGGATGATGGAATTTCTGGATAATTTTGATGTCATAGTTATAGGAGCTGGACACGCAGGTATAGAGGCTTGTCTTGCGTCAAGTCGCCTTGGATGTAAAACTCTTCTCATAACCGTTAATCTTGAAAGAATTGGTGCAATGAGCTGTAATCCTTCCATAGGTGGTATAGGTAAAGGACACCTCGTAAAGGAAATAGACGCTCTTGGTGGTGAAATGGCTCTTGCTATTGACGAAACAGGTATTCAGTTTAGAAAACTTAACACCAAAAAAGGTCCTGCTGTCAGAGCTACCAGAGCTCAGGCTGATCGCTTCAGATATCAGGCAAGAATGAAACGAGTTCTTGAAAGGGCACCCAATCTTTTTATAAAACAAGGACTCGTAACACGACTTCTCGTCAAAGATAAAAGAATAATCGGAATTGAGACCAAGGCAAAAGAGAGGTTTGGAGCAAAAGCAGTAGTAATTGCTCCTGGAACATTCTTACACGGACTTATTCACATTGGACTTGAGCACTTTCCAGCAGGTAGAATGGGAGATCCTCCATCTAATCGTCTTGCAGAAAACCTCGCAGAGCTTGGTTTTGAACTCGGTAGGTTCAAAACAGGTACATGCCCAAGACTTGACGCAAGAACTATAGATTATAGTAAAATGGAAATTCAATGGGGAGACTATCCACCACCTCTCTTCTCCTTTAAAAATAAAGGTAAGTTTCCAAAGCTTCCTCAAGTTCCTTGTTTTATTACTTACACAACTGAAAAGACCCACGAAATTATAAGAAGCGGACTTGATCGTTCTCCTCTTTTTACTGGAAAGATAAAAGGAAGAGGCGTAAGGTATTGTCCTTCTATAGAAGACAAAGTTTTTAGATTTCCAGAAAAACCAAGGCATCAGGTTTTTATTGAACCAGAAGGCATAGGCACGATAGAGGTTTATCCTAATGGAATAAGCACGAGTCTTCCAATAGACATTCAGTGGAAGATGGTAAGAAGTATTCCTGGGCTTGAAAAAGCCGAAATTTTAAGACCTGGATACGGAATTGAGCACGACTATGTACATCCAACCCAGCTTAAACACACACTTGAAACGAAGTTAATCTCAGGTTTGTTTCTTGCAGGGCAGATAAACGGAACTACTGGTTACGAAGAGGCTGCTGCACAAGGTCTTATCGCAGGGATAAACGCAGCACTTTTCGTAAAAGACGAACCACAGCTCGTGCTTGACAGGTCACAGGCTTACATCGGCGTTCTTATAGACGACCTCGTTACAAGAGGAACCGACGAACCTTACAGAATGTTTACCTCAAGAGCAGAATACAGGCTTCTTTTAAGAGAGGATAACGCAGACTTAAGACTTACTGAAATAGGAAGAAAACTCGGTTTGGTAGATGACGAAAGGTGGGAAGCATACCTTAACAAAAAGTCCCAGGTTCAAGAGCTTCAAAAACTACTTAAAGAAGTCAAACTAAGTGAGGACTTAATTAATCCCTATCTTGAAAAACTCGGTTCAACCAGGATTAAGGGAGGTATAAGACTTGGAGACCTTTTAAAGCGTCCAGAGGTAAGGATTGAAGACATAAAAGAGTTCGTGCCAGAGCTAAGAAAGTTTTCTCCAGATGTGCTTTCTGAAGTTGAGGTTGAAGTAAAGTACAGCGGATACATTCAAAGACAACTTAAAGAGGTTGAAAAGTTCAAAAAACTTGAAGCAATGAAACTTCCAAAAGACCTTGATTATTCAAAGATCCCTGGGCTTTCAAACGAAATGAGGGAAAAGTTTAATAGAGTAAGACCTGAGTCCATAGGTCAGGCTCTTAGAATTCCAGGAGTTACTCCAGCAGCAATTACTGCAATCCAGATTTATCTTAAAAAACACTATCGTCCAAAAACTTAAAGTGGAAGTAAGTTTAAAAATTCCAAAGCGCATCAAGCGTATCGTAAAAAAATTGAAAAAACACGGTTATACTACATACCTCGTTGGTGGATGCGTAAGAGATCTTTTACTCGGTATCCCTCCAAAAGACTACGACATAGGTACTTCAGCAACCCCAGAAGAGGTGTTAGAAATTTTTAAAGGAAGAAGTCAGATAATAGGAAGAAGATTCCCAATAGTTCATGTTTACCTTGGAGAAGCAAAGTATGTAGAAGTTACTACCTTTAGAGGGAAGGAAGAGCTTGATTCTGAGAAAAGAGACAACTACGGAACCCCAGAAGAGGATGCTAAGAGAAGAGACCTAACTATAAATGCTCTTTTTTACGACATAGACACAGGAGAAGTGATAGACTTCGTTAAAGGTCTTGAGGACTTAAAAAACGGAATAATAAGGGTTATAGGAAAACCTGAGGTAAGATTTTCTCAGGATCCAGTTAGGATGCTAAGGGCTATAAGACACTCGGCAAGACTCGGCTTTAGGATAGAGCCCAATACATGGCAGGGTATTATAAGTTGTAATTACTTAATAAAAGGCGTGAAGTGGGAAAGACTGAGAGACGAGTTAATAAAAGACATAACTGGGTATTGGGTAGAAAAGTGGTTTTCCCTTTTTAAAAAAACAGGTCTTTTATTTCAAGTTTACCCATTTTACCAAGATTTATTAAAAGATCCTCTTTTTAGCGAAAAACTCTTGTTTAAGTTTTTAAAATTTTTGGGAAAGCACGAAAACCTTTCACAGGAGCAAAAACTCGTACTTTTTACATATCCATTTTTACCTCTTATAAAAAGACCTTACGATCCTGGAGACTTTAATAAAATACCAACTTTTGACAGAAAGGAACTTTTGAGACTGTTTTGGGCACTTTACTTTACTTTTAGATTTCACAGAGCACTTTTTGAAAAGACCATGGACATGTTGAGAGATACCTACAAAATTTTATACTTTATGAGGAGAAAGCGAAGTATTTCCAGAAAGTACAAGAAAAAGCCTTACTTTGACGAAATATTTTACCTTGCAAGAGTAATAGAAAGACTAATTAAGGGGTAAGAGATGTTTGAAAAAGAGCTTGCTTACAGGTTTTTAAAAGAAACCAATTTTTCTTTAAAAGGACTAAGGTTTAGGGATTATCCTGTGCCTGAGGTTGGTTTTTACAAAGAGTATAGTGATGCTCCAAAGGTCAAGCTTCCGAAGGTTTCTTTAAAGGAGGATGTAGGGCTTTTTGAGGTATTAAGTAGAAGGAGAAGCAGGCGAAATTACAACAGGTATCCGATTAGTATTGAGGAAGTAGCGTGTTTGTGTTTTTCTGCTCAAGGGATTACTGCTAAGTCTGGTTTTTACCTTTTAAGGACCGCACCTTCAGCAGGAGCACTATATCCTATAGAAACTTATGTGGTTGTTAATTACAGTAAGGACCTTCCTTCAGGATTGTATCACTTAGAGGTAAGAAACTTTGAGCTTGCACTTTTGAGAGAAGGGCACTTTGGCAGACTGCTTGCAGACTTAGCTCTTGGTCAAAGTTTTTTTGCAACTGCGAGTCTCGTTTTCGTTTGGACTGCAGTTTTACCGAGGACGCTTTCAAAGTACAAAGACAGGGGAATGAGGTACATTTTTATGGATGTTGCACACATATGTCAAAATTTACTTCTCTGTGCAGAGGCATTAGGATTAAAAGCGTGCCCTGTAGGAGCCTTTTTTGACGAAGAATTTAACGAATTTCTTGAGGTTGACGGAGTAATAGAAAGTACGATTTATCTCGCAACTGTTGGTAAGTAAAGATTTACCTTTCTCTTGCCTTCTTTTTTTGATACCTTTTCCAGGGTTTTTCTTTTTTCTTACCTTTGGTAATTTTTCTAAAAGGCAACTGAGGTTCTTCTGGTTCTTCTACTGGAGGAGGAATTAGTGGTACAATGGGTGGTTTTCTTTCTGGGGTTTCTTGTTTTGGACCGTATTTTCTAAGAAACTTTTGGTCAATAGGAGGACCTTTTGTTGCTGAGAAGGGTAGTTCTTTTAAAAGGAAAATCGTGTCTCCAAATGTTAGTACTTCTGTTTGAGGGAGTTGTTGAGGTATTACCTCTATTACTAAGGCGCCTTTAACTTTTGCCCAGTTTTCAGCAAGTTCCTTAGAGGTAAAGAGTTTTATGTAAGAATCTTTTGGAGCTTTGATAGTGCCGTGAATAGAGGCATTAAGCCATGCTTTTGGCTTGACAAAAGTCCATAATTTGGTAAAATTATAAATCTGCCGAGTATTTATTGGGACAGGAGGTGAGAAATAGAGCTCCTTAGCTCGGACGAGGTTGAAATCTTCCAAAAATTCAAAAAAATCTCTGTAATAGTAAGAAAAACCCTGTTTTAATGTTTCTAATCTTACTTTTTTAAATTTTTTAGTAAAAATTAGTACTTGAAAAATTTCTTTAATTTTGAAAAATCCATTATTATTAGGAACTAAACCAAACTCTTCGGGATGGTAGGCGAGGAGGTAACGAAGAAACTTAAAAAGTTTAGTATCCATAGTTGAATACTTATGTATTGTGTTTTATGTTTTTACTTAGAGACTTTAGAAATTATAACATAAAAAATTAAAAAATAAAAAGAGAGGTGAAAAGAAAGGATGGCAAACAAAGGACTTAACGAGAAAATTTTAGAACTTGGCAAGTCTGGGAAGCTCACTTATGACCTCTTAAACAAGCTTCTTCCTGAGGAGTACAACGATCTTGACAAAATGGAGGAAATTTTTGACCTTCTTGAAAGCTACGGAATAGAGTTAAAAGACATGGATCCATACGAAAGAGAAGAGTACATAGAGA
Organism: Thermodesulfobacteriota bacterium; assembly: GCA_013153525.1. Taxonomy (GTDB): domain Bacteria; phylum Desulfobacterota; class Thermodesulfobacteria; order Thermodesulfobacteriales; family Thermodesulfobacteriaceae; genus Thermodesulfobacterium. The sequence goes on along the minus strand of JAADEG010000084.1, from coordinate 13,238 downwards.
AGAAAGTCCACGATAAAATGAAGGAGCTTTCTACATTCGTTGAGGGAGAGCTTGAGGAAGAGGAACCAATTTCAGAGCCTGCAAGTGAGGAACTTTTGTCTCTTTACTTGAAAGAAATGGGAAAGTACGAACTTTTAACTCCTGAAAAAGAAGAAGAGCTTTCAAGACAAATAAGAGAGGGCTTTGACACCATTATAGAGCTTATAGAAAAAAGCACCCTTAACTATCCAGAGATTAAAGAGCTTAAAGAGTCAGTTGCAGAGTGGAAGAGAAGAGATCCTGGACTTAAGCCAAAAAAGAGCTATGTAAACTACCTTGAAAGCACTATTAAAGGCTGTGAACAGAGATACGGCAGAGCTCCAGAGGCACATAAAGAACTTCTTGAGTTTTGTAAAAAAGTTAAAAAGTGTATCCAGCAGATAGAAAAGGCTAAAGACGAAATGGTAAAGGCAAACTTAAGACTCGTCGTATCTATCGCTAAAAAGTATGTAAGACAAGGATTATCCCTTGCTGATCTTATTCAAGAGGGAAATCTCGGACTTATGAGAGCAGTTTATAGATTTGACTATAGAAAAGGAAATAAGTTTAGCACTTATGCCTCTTGGTGGATAAGGCAATCTATTACGAGAGCTATTCTTGACAAGACGCGTACCATCAGACTTCCCGTACACTTTCTTGAGCTTAGAAATTATGTTTTTAAAGTATTTTACGAGCTTTCAAAAGAACTCGGAAGAGAACCCACACCTGAGGAGCTTGCAGAAAGAACAGGAGTTCCTTACGAAAAGATTCTCGTAATATTTGAGACTTCAAAAGAACCCGTATCTCTTGAAACTCCTATAGGAGACGAGGATAGCACGCTTGGAAACTTTATAGAAAACAAAAAGAGCCCATCTCCATACGAAACCACGAGAAAAAAAGATGTTTCAGAAAAAATAAAGAAATTTTTATCCACGCTTTCTCCAAGAGAAGAAAAGATTATCAGAATGAGGTTTGGACTCGGAGAATACGAGGGTTACACCCTTGAGGAAATAGGCTACATGTTTAAGGTTTCAAGAGAGAGGATAAGGCAGATAGAGAAAAAGGCTCTTGCAAAGATGCGTCAGCTTGCACAGAAAGAGAAATTTGACCTTAGAGAATAATTATCCAAAGAGACCCTGCTGTTTGGGTTTGCGGGGTCTCTTTTTAAATGTCTTTAAAGGGAAGTCTTTAAAGTAATAAGAAACTCCTTTCAGACGGAAATTAAATACCTGTCTTTCTTTAACAGAAGAAAAGTAAAATCCGTTCATGCTTCTCGTAATAGCTACATATAAGAGTCTTTTTTCTTCGTCAGGATCAGCGTCTTTAAAAATTTTCAAAGGTATAAGTCCGTCTTCTGCTCCAACGAGAATTACATGTTTTGCTTCAAGCCCTTTTGATGCGTGTATGGAAAGGAAGTTTACTCCGTGCTTTTTCGTGTTTAAAAAGTCATAAACCGTACCAGTAGAAAGATAAGTAGAAAACTTCTCTTTGTCTTTTGAACTGAGTTCCCACAAGTTTTCAAGAAACACTTTTAGCTCTGGATCAGAGACAGAAATTAAGTCTTCCACAGGTATAACTGAAGTATTCAGTTTTTCCAAAAAGCTCTTAATCTTTTCCAAAACCGCACTTGCCTCTTGTTCTGCAGGATTTACGGGAATACCTGCCTTTTGAAAAGCTTCTTGAATTGGAAGAAGAGCCTGTTTTATTCTTGCGATTACGAAGATCTCTTCAGGTGAGACCTGCTCTCCTGCTCTTTGTTCTTCAAGCTGAAGTCCACCAATTAAGCTTTTAACGAATTTTACTAAAAAGTCCTTTTCCTGTAAGGGATCTTCAAAGAAAAATCCCTGAACCACTGCACGCCTGTCTTGTCCAGAAAACTTTGGAACTTTCCAAGGAGAAGCTTTGAACTTTTCAGCGTAGTTTAAAATGAGCTGAGGACACCTAAAACTGTATGTAAGACTTAATAACTTTATGTCTGGCTTGAATTCTTTTAAAAAGGAGTAAAGGAGGCTTAAAGAAACTCCTTTAAAACCGTAAATAGACTGATTTGGATCTCCGAAAAGAACGAAGTTAGCGTTTTTAAAAATTTTTAAAAAGTTAAGTATGTCAGGAGACAGGTCCTGAAATTCGTCTATGATTATGTAGTAATCTTTGGAATTTAGGTCTTCAAATTGAGAAACCTCGTAAAGAAGGAGCTCAAAGTCCATAACTCCTTGTTTTTTAAGAAACTCAAAAAATTTTATTTTGTCTTCTTCTGAGAGTTTTTTAGTTTTTTTTCCAAAGAACTTTTTTAAAAGGTTTGTTCTTTCCTTTTCAGAGAGGATTTTAGGAGGAGAACCAAATTTGTCTCTCCATATGTCGTAGGCAAGTCCGTGAAAAGTGTCAACTTTAACGAAGTTTAGTCCTTGGGAGCTCAGTCTTTCTTTTAGCTCTTGAGAGACTTTAACAGAATAACTGAGAACGAGAATTTTTTCTTCTGAAACTCCGTTTTCAAGAAGACTTTGGATTTTTTTAACGAGTGTAAAACTTTTTCCAGTACCAGGACCTGCTATAACGAGAAGGTCTCCTTTTGAATTTAAGACCTCTTTTTGTTCTGTAGTTAATTCTTCAGGCATGGGTATATTTTAAACCTTTGGTGATTTTTCTCAATAAAAGAGTTGCTACGGTAAAAACACTTGTTTTTATAAAAATTTTTTATATAATCTTTTTAATTGCATTAAGGGCTTATGATTTTTAAAGGTTTTGTGAGGAGAGAAGAAAGATGAACAAAGTAAGACCTTATTTGGCTTTTTACTTTGCACTTTTGATAATAATTGCAGCAATCGTGGGAATCTACACGAGATTTTATTCTTCAAACCTTTGGAAAAAAAACGAGGCTTTATTTTTTTACAAAGGAGAGCCTCTTTACAGTGAGTACGATTCCTTTTACTTTGCAAGACTGGCTCAAGACATAAAAGAAGGAATATTTAAAATAGGTAAAATAGACAACTTCAGGTTTTTTCCGGATAACTGTTCAAAAGCAAAACTTAAAGGAAGAAACTTTTACACGACTTATAATATCTCTGGAAATCTTATAAGTGCAATTTGGGCATACCTTTCAAAGATCTTTAACATAAACCTGGCTAAACTTACTTGGTACTTAGCCCCGATATTTGCAGTAACTTTTATAATTCCTATTTTTTTGTACTTTAAAGACATGGGATATCCTTATGCAGGGATTTTAGCTGCGATTGTAGGAGCTATCAGTCCAATGTACTTTTTAAGAACCGGGCTTATGAGACTGGATACTGATCTTTTAAACATAACGCTTCCAGTTTTAACAGGTTACTTTTTCTTTAAATTTTTTGAGACCGAATCTTTTAAAAAGAAGTTTTTGTGGAGCGTTTTAGGAAGCTTATCTTTGTTTTTATATTATTTGTGGTATGCTCATGCTAACCTATGTTTTGTTCTCTTTTGCGTGTTTTTGTTTAGGTATGTTTTAGATAGAAGGTTTAGGTTCGTTAAAGAGGACGCAATTTTTATTTTGATAGTACTTTTACCTCAAATTTGGTACATTTGGCAGGGTCCGTCAACGCTATTTTTTCAAATAAGAGAACTCGTGTTTAACATCAAACATACTACAAGTGTAGAGACTTTGTTTAAAGACTTTCCTAATATCTTTATTTCTATTTCAGAACTACAGCACTTAAAACCTTCAGGAGTTTTATATTACACTTTTCCTCAAAGGATTCTTACTGTTCTTGGATTTATTGGAATGATTTTGTTTTTTATAAAAGAATTTAAAAGACTTATTTTTATTTTACCTTACTTTTTGATTGGTTTGCTTGCTTTTGTTTCTGGAGCAAGATTCGTGATGTACCTTGGAATATTTGCTGGAGCAGGGCTTGGATTTTTGATTTACTTCGTGTTTGACATAGTTTTAACCAAGGTAGGGCTCTTTGACGACGAGAATAAAAAAGAACTTGTTAAGCATGTAATTGGTACGAGTTTGTTTGTTATAACGATCGTTCTTGGAATAGGGGTTAAAAATTTGTATTCTACTCCCAAAATTTACTCTCCCCTTGTAAAAGACATGGTTTTTATAAGAGAAAATACTCCTAAGAATTCAGCAATATGGACATGGTGGGATTACGGATATGCGTTTCAGCTTTACGCAAGAAGGGCTACTTTTCACGACGGAGGTTCTCAGTGGAGTCCAAAGACATACTTTATCGCAAGGAGTTTTGCAACAGACTCCCCTAAGGAGGCGTGGTATGTTACTTCTTTCGTTTCAAATTACGGTCTTTTTGGAATAGCTAAGCAACTTTTAAGTGGTGTTACAGCAAAACAGCTCGTTTCTGAAGTAGAAAAGGGAAAGTTTGCTAAACCCATAAAAACACCCGTATATTGGGTTTTTACTAAGGACCTTTTGTTTAAGTTTCCTTGGATTTATTACTTTGGAAGCTATAATTTTGACACTAAAAAAGGAAAAAAAATCGTCATTCTTCAGGCAAGTCAGTGTAGTGCAGTTACCAATTCTTTATTAAAGTGCGTAATTAGTGAAGGAGGTATAAATGTAGCTTTAATAGACTTTGACCTTAGTAAAGGCGTGTTTTTTATTGAAAAAGCTTTACCAGGTGCTCATATCGCAGAATACCTCGGTGCTTTTAATAATATAGGAATTATCTCCAAGTTTTACTTAAGAAAAAATAAAATATTTAAACAAATAGACTTCGGGAAAAAGGGAATTGTAATTGACTACATATTCGTTAAAAATAGACCAAACATTCTCGTTTTTCCTTACGAAGTTGGTATGTCCATGTTTAATCAGATGTACCTCTTGAGAAATTACGATAAAAGGTACTTTACTTTGGTATTGGATGACTTTCCTACGAGTGTTATTTATAAAGTAAACGAAAACATAAAGGGGAGGTAAACACATGGCAAAGATCATAAACTTAGAAAAAGTTGAACTAAAACCTCATCCCAAGTTTAAAGGGGTTGAAATAGGTTTCGTTACTACTAAGGAATACACACAGGAGATGAGTATAACGATTCTTAAAATTGCTCCAGGGGTGGAAATTCCTATTCACACTCACGAAAACGAGGTTGACAGCATTTTCGTACTTGAAGGAGAAGGAGAGATTTTTATAGATGGTAGCTGGCAGCCCCTCAAAAAAGGAGACATAATAGTCGTTCCTAAAAAAGAAGAGCACGGGGTAAAAACCAATACGGAAATGCTTTGTTACATAGTACACGCTCCTGCACTTTGGTAAAGAGGTGAAAATGGAGATTTTGGAAAAGGCAAAGATTTTAATCTCAGCCCTGCCGTACTTTAGAGAGTTTTACAAAAAAGTAATGGTAATAAAGTACGGTGGACACGCGATGGTTGACGAGGACCTTAAAAAGGCTTTTGCTCAGGATATAGCCCTCATGAAGTATGTTGGTATAAGACCCATTATAGTTCACGGAGGAGGTCCTCAGATAAACAAAGTTATGGAAAGAATGGGAATAAAACCAGTTTTCGTAGAGGGACAAAGGGTTACTGACGAAGAAACCATGAATGTGGTTGAAATGGTTCTCGTGGGAACGGTTAACAAAGAGATAGTTAGCCTAATAAATCACTCAGGAGTTCCTGCTGTAGGACTTTCAGGAAGAGACGGAAATCTTATAATTGCAGAAAAAATGAAAATTTACAAATACACAGGAGAGGACAGACCACCTGAGATTATTGACATTGGAAGGGTTGGTAAGGTTAAAGAGGTAAATCCTGAGGTTTTACACACTCTTATAGAAAGGGAGTTCGTTCCAGTTATAGCACCTGTTGGAGTTGGACCAGATGGGTGTGCTTACAACATTAACGCAGATCTCGTTGCAGGTGCACTCGCAGGGGCTTTAAAAGCAGAAAAACTTATTTATCTTTCTGATGTAGAAGGAGTAAAAGACGAAAAAGGAGAGCTTATATCAACTCTTTATGTGGAGGACATACAGGACTTAATTGATCAAGGGGTAGCTAAAGGTGGCATGATTCCAAAACTTAAAAGTGCAAGAAAAGCAATAAAAGCTGGAGTTAAAAAAGTACACATTATTGACGGAAGAATACCACACAGTTTATTAATAGAGCTTTTTACAGACGAGGGACTTGGTACTCAGATTATCAGTAAAAACTTCGTGGAGGAGGTAGGAGTTGCAGAGGAAAGAGCTTAGTAAAACTTACGATCCTACTAAGGTTGAGGAAAAGTGGTACAAAATTTGGGAAGAAAAGGGTTATTTTGAACCGACTTATGACGAAAAAAAGCCAAAGTATTCCATAGTTATTCCACCACCTAATGTTACAGGAGTTTTACACATAGGACACGCACTTAACAACACCCTTCAGGATGTACTTGCAAGGTATAAAAGAATGGACGGATGGGATGTCCTTTGGGTTCCTGGTACTGATCACGCAGGAATAGCAACCCAAAATGTAGTTGAAAGAGCACTTGCTAAACAGGGGATAACCAGACATCAGCTTGGAAGAGAAAAGTTTCTTGAAAAGGTATGGGAGTGGAAAGAAAAGTACGGAAACACCATAATTCAGCAGTTAAAAAAGCTTGGAGCAAGTTGTAGCTGGAGTTATCAGCGTTTTACCATGGACGAAGGTTTGTCAAAGGCTGTAAGAGAGGTATTCGTCAGACTCTGGGAAGAAGGGCTTATTTATAGAGGAGATTACATAATAAACTGGTGTCCCAGGTGTAGGACTGCTCTTGCAGATCTTGAAGTAGATTTTAAGCCAACTCAAGGAAAGCTATGGCACATAAAGTATCCTCTTGAAGACGGAAGTGGATACATAGTGGTTGCAACCACCAGACCCGAAACCATGCTTGGTGACACCGCAGTCGCAGTGCATCCAGAAGACGAAAGGTACAAAGACCTTATTGGGAAAAAGGTTAAATTACCTTTAATTGGAAGAGTTATTCCTATTATTGCAGACAAAGTAGTTGAAAGAGAGTTTGGAACTGGTGCAGTTAAGGTTACCCCTGCTCACGACTTTACAGACTTTGAAATAGGTAAAAGACACGGACTTGAATTCGTTAAAGTTATTGACGAAGACGGCAAGATGACAGAAGAAGCAGGAAAATACGCAGGACTTGACAGGTTTGAGGCAAGAAAAAAGGTAGTTGAAGACTTAAGGTCTGAAGGACTTCTTGAAAAAGAAGAGGATTACGAGGTTATTTTAGGTCATTGTTACAGGTGTGGCACGGTTATAGAGCCTCTTCTTTCAAAACAGTGGTTTGTTTCAATGAAACCCCTTGCTCAGCCAGCAATAGCAGCAGTAAAGTACGGATTTATAAGATTTATTCCTGAAAACTGGACGAATCTTTACTTTGATTGGATGAACAACATAAAAGACTGGTGTATTTCAAGACAGATATGGTGGGGTCACAGGATTCCTGTTTGGTATTGTAAGGATTGTGGAGCAACTCTCGTTTCAAGAGAAGACATAGACGAGTGTACAGAGTGTGGAAGTAAGAACATAAAAAGGGACGAGGATGTTCTTGACACCTGGTTTTCCTCTGCACTTTGGCCGTTTTCTACTATGGGATGGCCTGAGCGCACCAAGACCTTGGAAACATTTTATCCTACTTCAGTTCTTGTTACCAGTTTTGACATAATATTTTTCTGGGTTGCAAGGATGATAATGATGGGAATTCACTTTATGGGACAAATTCCTTTTAAAGATGTGTATATCCACGCACTCGTAAGAGACGAAAAAGGACAGAAGATGAGCAAGTCCAAAGGAAATGTAATTGATCCTCTTGAAGTCATAAAGGACTTTGGAACAGATGCTCTAAGGTTTACCTTAGTAGCTCTTGCTGCTCAGGGAAGAGACATAAAACTTTCTATGGCAAGAATAGAGGGATTTAAGCACTTTTTAAACAAAATATGGAACGCAAGCAGGTTCGTTTTAATGAATCTTGAAGACTATTCTAAGGAAAAGTTTAACTTTGACGAATTACCTTTGTGGTCAAAGTGGATTATAACTGAGCTAAACTACACTATAAAAGAGGTTAGGAAAAAGCTGGATGAGTACGAGTTTGATCAGGCAGCAATGGCAGTGTATCACTTCTTCTGGAACAAGTTCTGTGATTGGTACTTAGAGGTAGCAAAGCTTTACTTAAAAGACGAAAGCATTCGCAAACAGACCCAGTCCGTGCTTTTAAAAGTGCTTAAAGAAAGTCTAAAACTTCTTCATCCGTTTATTCCTTTTATAACAGAAGAGATATGGCAGTACTTGCCAGAAAAAGACACAGAACACATTATAATAGCACCTTATCCAAAAGTAAACGAAAAAGAAATGGATCTTTCTGCTATAAAAGATGTATTTTTGCTTCAGGAGCTCGTTATTAGCATAAGAAACATAAAGGCAGAATACGGAATAGCAGGCAAAAAGGATGTTAAAGTGGTCTTTAGAGCAGAAGGGGAAGAATATTTGGAGCTCGTAAATAAAGAAATAGAAGTAATAAAAATGCTAACGAGGATTGAAGAGCTTATTACGACCCAAGAATACAAAAGACAGGAAGGTGAAGTTTCTGCAATCTTGTCTTCTGGTGAGGTGTTCGTTGAACTAAAAGGACACATAGATGTAGAAAAGGAAATAGCGCGTCTTAGTAAAGAAAAGAAAAAGATTCTTAAAAAGCTTGAGCTTGCGGAAAAGAAGCTTAAAAACGAAGACTTTTTAAAGAGAGCTCCAGAAGAGGTTGTAGAAAAACACAAAAAAGAATACAAAGAACTTAAAGAAAGACTTGATAAAATTGAACACTACCTTAAAGAACTAAAAAACGAATAAAGGTGTAGAAAAATGTCCACAGACAAGAGATATTACACCAGGTATAGTATTAGACTTAAAGGCAAGGTTGCACACGAAAAAGGATTTACTTTTGAAGTAGAAATTCAAGATCTAAGCATTGAAGGGGCAAGGCTTAAGACCTACGACTATGTGCCCATTGAAAAAGGAGATTACATCCATCTCGTCATAAAGTGGAAAAATGCGATAAAAGTAAAAGCAGAGGTTAGGTGGGTAAAAAAGGAGAAGCTTTCCATAGAGTTTGGAGTTAAGTTCGTAGAAGTTAGTATGGAGGACAGGGAAACCTTGTCCTCTCTTATTTCCCAGCACGCTCTTACGAATCTAACGGATGTTTATGTTAAGTGATTTTTCAGGTCTTTTAGCTTCATTACAACGACTTTTGAGACGCCTTTTTCTTCCATGGTCACCCCTAAAAGGGTGTCCACTTCTTTCATTACATGGGGATTGTGGGTAATTAAGATGACCTGTGATTTTTGTTTGATTAAGTGTAAAAGTCTTACGAATTGAAGAGAATTTTTTTCGTCAAGAGGAGCGTCAACCTCGTCAAGTACGCAAAACGCTCCAGGATTTACGAGGTAAAACGCTATTAAAATTGATATTGCACACAGGGCTTTTTCACCTCCAGAAAGCATGTGAAGGTGTCTAAGGTTTTTTCCAGGTATGTTAATCTTAAGCTCAAGTCCTGCAGATAGAGGATCATCCTCTGTTAAAACGAGTTTTGCGCTTCCATTAGGAAAAACCACTGGGAAGACCTCAGAAAGTTTTTGATTAACTACCTCCAACACTTCTAAAAGCTTTTCTCTTGACTTATCTTTTAAACGACGAATAAGACTCTCAAGTTCAGTTATAGCTGTTTCAAGCTCTTCTTTTTCTCTTAACATCTGATTGTACCTTTCTGAAACCAATTCAAACTCCTTTATACTTGCAAGGTTAACATCCGTAAAACTCTGCAATTTCTGTTTTAGCTGAGATATTTTTTCTTCTGCAACTTTGAGATCTATGCTTGAATAGAGAGCTTCACTCTCAACCTTTTTAATCAAACCAATTTCAAAAGACTCAAGTTCTTTTTCCAGATTTTCTATGTACAAGTTAACTTCAGTTATTTTTAGCTCAAGTTTGTGAAGCTTTGCTTGTAGTTCTTTTAGCTTTTCCTCAATTTCCCTTCTTTCCCTCTCTTTGGTTCTTAGTACTTTTTCAAACTCGGACTTTTCTCTTACTTTTTCCTCAAGTTTAGCCTTTAATTCCTTTAATTCTTCTGTTTTTTGTCTTTTTTGCTGTGCCCAGTTTTTAATTTTTCCTTCCAAAAATTCTATTTCTTTTAAAATCCTATCCACAACGAATTTGTTATTTCTTAAATAGCTCTCTGATTTTTCCTTTTGTACTTCAAGCTCTTTTTTTCTTGAGTTTAAAGTTTCTATAGAGGTTTTGATCTTTAAAGTTTGTTGATAAACTCGTTTTAGTTCCTCTTCAACTCTTTCAAGCCCGTTTTTTAATTCTTCCCTCTCCTTCTTCAAGTCTTGAAACCTTTTTCCTTTTTCCTGAGCTAAACTTTTAACCTCTTTTAATTTTTTCTCCAAAACCTGCTTTTCTTCTTCAAGCAGACTCAATCTCTTTACAACTTCTTCTTTTTTGTTTAAAAGAGAGGTTAATTGCTCTTCAAGCCTCACAGAGCCTATTGTAAACTTTTCTTTTTCTTTTTCTACTTTGTTTTTTTCCTTTTCCAGAGAGGTTTTGAGCTCTAAAAGTCTTCCTTTTTCCTGTTTCAGGCTTTTTAATTCTAAAGAGATATCTTCTTCTTTAGCTTTAAGCCTTTCTAAAATGGTTTTTAATGAGTTTAACTCCTTTTCAAGCTCTACTTTTTGCCTTTCCAAAACGAAAATTCCTTGTTCTTTGTTTTTTACAACGAAAAACATTCCCCACGGAGAAAAAAGTGTTTTTACATCTTCTACGAATACGAAAATTCCTTTAGAAAAAATTTCTTCTGGACTTTGTGGAAGCTCTTTAACGAATTCCACTTTAAAACTTTTTAAAACATCGGGACTTTTTAAAAACACACCAGTTATGTTTTCTTTCGTAGTACTTATAAGTTCTCTCAATTTTTCAAAACTTTCAACTACCGGAGACTTAAGAAGCTCTTTTAAACCTGCTTCAAGAATCTCAAGTTCTTTAGAGCTTGCGTCTATTGCTTTTCCAAGAAGGGGAAACCTTTGAGCAATCTCTGGATCAAGCCCCTGAGTTTTTAAGAGTTTTTTAATGAGTTTAAGTCTGTCTTCCACAGACCTAATTTGAGACAAAACCTGATTTTTTTCTTTTAAAATAGCTTCTTTTTGTTCAACTAAAGCGTTTTCTTTGCTGTAAAGCTCTTCTAACTTACTTTTTACCTCTTTTATTTTTTCAGTTTTTGCCTTTATAACTTCGTCCCAGGAGTGCCTTTCTGCACCTATTTTTTTAAGTTCTCTTTGGCACTCATCTGCCTTGCGAGTTATTGTTTGAAGCTCGTTTTCAAGTTTTTTGATTTCTTTTTTGTAGAAATCAAGCTTTTCCAAAAGGGTTTTTTCTTGAGTTTTTACTTCAAAATACTCGTCCTGAGTTTTTACAAAACTACTTTCTAAGGAACTTAACTTGGACAAAACTTCTTGTTTTTTACTTTTGCAATTTTCAAGTTTTACTTTTAGTTCCTCTGCTTCTTTTTTTAAAGTTTTTAAGCGAGAAGAAATGTCTTCAAGCTCCTTTTTTATAGATTCTACTTTTTCCTGTTCGTTTTCTGCTTTTAGTTTTTCCCTTGATAGTTTTTGCTTGAGGTCTCTTTCTTGATGTAGGAGCTCTCTGTAGTGATTTTCTATGTCAGACAAGTTTTTTTCCTTTTGACTTATTTCTTCTCTCAGGTCTTGAGCTTCTCTTTCAAGTATTAGTATGTGTTGTAATAGGCTTTGCTCTTCTTCTTCAAGAGAAATAAGCCGTTTTTTAAGGTCTGCCTCTTCTGTTTTTACGAAATTTATAGTAGAAGTAAGATCTTTTATTTTGTTAGTAAAGTCCTTTTTTAATTTCAGTGCTCTTGCTATTTGAAGAGTTTCAAGTTCGTTTTTTAGTTTTAAAAATTCTTTTGCTTCCTGGGATTGAGCTTTAAGTTTTTCGTATTGAGACCTTACTTCTTCAATTAAGTCGTTTATTCTAACGAGGTTTTCTTTTGTTTTTTTGATGTTTCTTTTGACTTCTTCTTCGGTTAGTTTAAACTTAGACACCCCGGATAAATCTTCAAGAAGGACCTTTCTTTCTTTTGGCGTTATTTCTACAAATTTTGATATTTCTCCTTGTTCAATAATTGCGTAACCTTGTGAGCTTATACCGAGTTCAAGGAACAGAAATTGTATGTCTTTTAGTCTGCAAGGTCTTTGATTGATAAAAAATTCTCCTTCTCCACTTCTGTAAAACCTGCGGGTAATTACGATTTCGTTTAGATCTTTAAACTTTTCCCATTTTGGTGGTTGATGATTGATTACGAGTTTTACTTCTGCGAAGTCAACTTTTCTGTGGGTATTTCCTGAGAAAATCAGGTCAGAGAGTTCTTTTACTCTAAGTCTTTTAGGGCTTTGTTCACCGAGGACCCACTTAATTGCGTCAAGGATGTTACTTTTTCCTGCACCATTTGGACCTATTATTGCAGTGATGCCGGGTGAGAAAGGTATAGTTACTTTGTAGGGAAACGACTTAAAACCGAAAATTTCCAGTCGTTTAATAAACATAGGTGGCATAATTATATCACAAATATGGAAGCTCACTACTATTGTGATAAAATTTAAAATTGTTTAAGGAAATTGCTTGGAGAAAATTTTTTTGATAGGTCCTTGACAAAATGCAAAATTAAGTTAATTTTATAGTGGTTTTTATTAGTGGAGGGGTGCCCGAGCGGCCAAAGGGGGCGGGCTGTAAACCCGCTGGCGTATGCCTTCGGGGGTTCGAATCCTCCCCCCTCCACTTGGGTTGGAAGACATGCGGGCGTAGCTCAAGTGGTAGAGCATCAGCCTTCCAAGCTGAGGGTTGCGGGTTCGAGTCCCGTCGCCCGCTTTTAGTTTTTTTGAAGGAGGCCCACGTAGCTCAGGAGGTAGAGCACTTCCTTGGTAAGGAAGTGGTCACCGGTTCGAGTCCGGTCGTGGGCTCCACTTTTTTGACTGTGAGAAATTTTAAGGAGGAGAGGAGATGGCAAAGCAGAAGTTTGAGCGTAAGAAGCCGCACTTAAATGTGGGGACGATTGGGCACATAGACCATGGAAAGACGACACTTACGAGTGCGATAACGAGAGTACTTTCAACAAAGGGATTGGCAGAGTGGATTCCATTTGACAACATAGATAAGGCACCAGAGGAGAAGCAGAGAGGAATTACGATACAGCTTG
>JAADEG010000051.1 GCA_013153525.1 Thermodesulfobacteriota bacterium | reverse complement strand
TTCTCCTAAGGAAGGATTTATTCTAAGTTGTAAGCATTTTCTCCGTGTTGAGAGGTGTCTAATCCATTATACTCCTCTTCTTCAGATACCCTAACTTTAGTGAAAATTCTCACTATTCCGAAAATTACAGCGGTTACAACTGCTACATAAATGGTGCATATAATTACTGCGTACACCTGAGTCCAAAGCTGTCCAGGGTTTCCGTAAAGAAGTCCTGCTGCTTTGTTCACCTTTGGATCAGCAAAGACACCCGTTAGTATGGTTCCTAAAATACCACCTACTCCGTGTATGTTGAAAACATCGAGAGCGTCGTCGTAGCCAACCTTTTCTTTAATAACGGTTATTACGAAGTAGGGAATTATTCCTGCTAATATCCCTATTACGAAAGCACCTCCAATGTTAACGAACCCTGCTGCAGGGGTAATGGTAGCAAGGCCTCCTATTGCTCCTGAACATATTCCAAGAATAGTAGGTTTTCCCGTGGTGAGCCATTCTACGATCATCCAGGAAAAGGCAGCTACTGCTGCTGCAGTATTAGTATTGATAACTGCTTGTCCAGCAACTCCGTTGGCAGCAAGGGCTGAACCACCGTTAAAACCAAACCAGCCAAACCAAAGCAGTCCCGTTCCAATAACTACGAGAGTCATGTTGTGAGGTTTTAAGATAGGTTCTTTTCTTTTGCCGAGGAGAATTGCACCTACTAATCCTGCAATTCCTGCAGTAAGGTGAACTACGATTCCTCCTGCAAAGTCGAGGACTCCTTTCTTAGCAAGGAATCCTCCACCCCAAACCCAGTGGGCAATGGGGAGGTAAACCAATGTCATCCACAACCCCGAAAATATTAACCAAGCACCTATAGACATCCTTTCTATGTAGGATCCACTTATAAGTGCCACGGTTATAGCACAAAATGTAAGCTGATAAGCTACGAAAACCAATTCAGGAATACTCCCAGACAAAGTGTTAGGATAAATTCCTTTTAAAAAGAACTTGGAGAAGTTTCCTATAAAACCAGCTACATCTCCACTGAAACAAAGGGTGTAGCCGTAGATTATCCACAAAATAGAAATTAAGATGTAGGTAATAAGAGACATACCAATCGTGTTTAAGACATCTTTTCTTTTAGCAAGTCCTCCGTAGAAGACTGCAAGCCCTGGCAAAGTCATTAACATCACCAGGGCTGTTGAAACTAAAATCCACGCAGTATCTCCCCCGTTTAACATAGCCTGCCCCCCTTTAAAGTTTTTTCGCTGAAGAAGCAAAAACTATACCATAGAGCAGACAAACGAGGGTTTTAAAGAAAACTGGGTGAACCTAAGATAGGTGCCACAGAATACTTTTTTCTGTGGCACCTAATTTGTGACAATTTTGCAACGGAAACAATTTTGTAACTTTTGTAAGTTTTTTAAACTGCTTTGTCCCCTGTTTCCTTGGTTCTTATTCTTATCACATTTTCTACTGGTAAGACGAAAATTTTTCCGTCTCCAATTTTTCCCGTGTAAGCAGATTCAAGTATAGCGTTTACTACTGCGTCAACCTGATCGTCTCTAACTACTACTTCGATTTTAACTTTGTTCAAAAAGTCAGCCTTGTACTCTTTGCCTCTATAAACCTCTACATGTCCCCTCTGTTCTCCAAATCCTTTGACTTCTATAACCGTCATACCTCCAATTCCAACTTCAAGAAGGGCGTTTTTTACATCCTCCAGCTTGTAAGGTTTGATCACTGCTTCTACCTTTTTCATAGCCTACCCCCTTTTTAAGTTAATGTGTGTTGTTAAGTTTAAAATAGCCTTTAATTTCGTGCCTGTCAAGCAAAGTAGTACTTCTATTCGTTTATTTTTTCGCTTAGGTCTTGAATTAATTTAAGAGAGATGTTAACTTTTACTTGACTAATCGTACTTAACTACTTGAGATTTTAACTTTCCTTTAAGGGGGAATAAGACATGGGTGACGAAATAAAAAGCACTCTTGAAATAGTAATGGAAAAGGTAGAAAAAATAGGAAAGGCTTCAAAAGAAGAGCTTAAGGCAGTAAAGCTACGCGAAGAGACCCAAAAAGTAGTGGGAAAGTTTTTAAGAGGTGAGGTTACGGATCTTGGTGAAGCTATACAGGAGTTTTTAAAGGACAAGTCTTCAGAGGAAAAAAAGGAGGTTTTTAAAACGGTAGTAAAAGTTTTGCTAAAGAACATAGTTCTACCTTATACTTCTTATCAGCTTGAGGATGTAAAGAGAGCCGTTGATGGCCTGGCTCAAGCATTTTCTAAGGCTCCAGAAATTTTGAGACTCTGTGAGGAGCTAAAAAAGCTTCTCGAGACTTATTTTGAGCACAAAGAAAAAATAAAGGAAGAATTGCTGAAAAGGTTTAGTGCAGGGGTTGAGGCCTTGGAGCAGGCCTTGTCAGATCAAATGGGGACCGAAGTTAAAATAAACATAGAAGAACATCCACAGTTTAAAGAAGAATGGGGGAAAATAAAGGAACAGCTCGATAGGGAGTATGGAAGACAGCTTGACTACATAAAAAATCTCTTCGAAAAACTGGTTGCATAAAAGGATTATCAAATGGAATGCTCAGCCTTTTTACTGTTTCCTCAAACCTTACTTTTTCCCGAATACGAAAAGTCTCTTGAAAAGATTTCAAGTTCAATAGTCGTTTTAAACCTGATTTACACAGAAAGTAGGTGGAAGGCTCTGTTCTCTGAAAACCTGTTAAAACGGGTAAAGTTTTTGAATCTCTTTAAGCTTTTAGAAAAGAGTTTTCCAGTTGACGTAGAAGAGCTTAAAAAGGAACTGGAGCTCGTTAAAAACTGGGGTACATCTTTTAGAGATCCAGAAAACCTAAGGTACTTTTCTCAGTTTAAAGACACTTTAAGAGAAGTCTTGGAAAGTCTCACACCTTCTATAAGTTTGAAAGTCAAGCCTAAAGTCGAAAACATAAAACCTTTTTTGATAGCCCTGTGTCTTGCCGAGGACTTCGACTTTGAGGCGTCCGAGGTATATCTTTCCGTAAAAAACTTGAAAGACAGGTATCAGGAGGTTTTTAAAGACAAGGTTATAGGAGAAGACTTAGTTTTTTCGCCAGAAGAAGTTCCTAAAGGTTTCTTGGAGACAGATCTTTCTAAAGTTTACGCCTTTGACTTTTTTCAGGTGTACGGGCTTAATACCAGGGTGAGTGCCTGGAAAAAGCTTTTCCCCAAAATAGAGTTACCCTTTGACAAGTTAGGCCTATTGATAACTGACGAAGCTCTTCTCGAGAATTGGGAAGAGGAACTCGAGTTAAAAGAAGAAGAAACTTACTTCAAGCTTTTTAAAGCTACTAATAATCTTGGTTCAGTCCTTGGTTTTTCAAAAAACACCGTTTTGGAGGTGATTTTCTTAAAAATAAATGGCTGAAACCTACCTGATTCTGATAGCCATTCTTATTGGTTTTTCCGTTCTCTTTACTGCTGGTGAAGCGAGTATATTTTCCCTTTCCCGTATAGAAGTAGCAGGTTTAAGAAACCTGGGAGTTTCAGAAAAGGTTTTAAGCATTCTCGCAAGGCCTGAAGAGCTTCTCATAGTTTTAATCGCAGGGAACGAAATAGTAGATTACTTTACGAGCCTTTGTGGTTCTAAACTTTTTTCCCTGTGGTTTCCTCTTAAAGCAAAAGAGCTTGCCTTTCTCGTTTTTGGTTTTCTTTCTTTCTGGATAGGGGACTTTTTTCCAAAGGTAGCCGGATTTAAACTCAGAACTTTTCTTGCAAAAAGAATAATCTACATAATTTATGTTTTTTACTACTTATTTTACCCGTTAAGAAAGGTTTACTCTTTCATTTACAGTGGGGTGGAGAGACTTTTTCCAAATGTTCCTCAGACTACTACGGTTTTTTCTCCGGTAGAGCAGATAATTCTTTACATATTAGAAGAGGCTTATCATCAAAAGAAAATAACGGAAAAGGAAAAGACTTTCATCAAAGGCCTATTCCTGTCAGAAAAGATAGAGGTTTCAGCCATACTCACCCCCCGTTCTGAAATAGTAGCTTTTAAAAACCAAAAGATAACACTGGAATTTTTAGAGAAGCTAAAAAGTCTTCCGTACAATAAGTTTCCTGTTTACAAGGATAAACTCGACGAAGTTTTAGGTATACTTTATGTTAAAGACTTGATTACTAACTTTTCTCCAGAAGTGCTCGAAAAAAAAGAGCTTAAAGACTTCGTAAGGCCTGCTTTTTTTATACCTGAGAGTTTTAAAGTTAGGGACTTGCTTTTTGAATTTCAGGAAAGGCATACCAAAATAGCCTTGGTAATTGACGAGTACGGAATACTTAAGGGACTGGTTACTTTAGAGGATGTTCTTGAAGAGCTTTTTGGAGAAATATACGAGAGAGAAGAGGCAAAAATAGAACCCATTAAAAAGCTAAGAAAGAACAAGTGGCTTCTTTCAGGAAAAGTCTTGATAGAGGAGCTTAAGGAAGTTCTTGGAATAGAGGTGGTTGAGCCAGAGCTTAAAGATGTAAAAACCCTTAACGGTTTTTTACTTGCACTGTTTAAAGAAATTCCTAAAAAAGGAGACGCTATAGTTTATCAGGGTTACAGGTTTAAGGTTAAGAGCGTTAAAGGAAGAAGAATTTTGTGGGTAGTCGCAGAGAAGCTCCTCGATAAAAAGGAGAAAAAATGTTAAAAGCAGTTCTTTCTTTTTTGTTTTTCGTTTCTACTGAAGCTTACTTTTCTTTGACGGAGATAGCGTTTATTTCTGCAGAAAAGTTCTTAATAGAGTCCCTTTCTTCGAAGTTTCTCGGAGCTAAACTTTACAGAAAGTTCTGGAAAAAACCCGAAGCCCTTTTTACTACTACTCTTATGGGAACGACTTTATCCATTGCTGGTAATGGTATATTTACTTCTTACTTTTTAATAAAAAGCTTGGGAGGCTTGGGAATAATTGCTTCCTCCGTCTTTTTGCCCCTTTCCATGATAGTTTTTGGCCAGATGATTCCTAAAACCATAGGTAAAAAGTTCTCCTATCCTTTGGTTCTTTACCTGCTCCCACCGCTTTATGTAATTTCTTACCTATTTTTGCCCCTTGCCTGGGTTAACACCCTAATTTCAGAAAAGTTCCTTAAAAGTAAGGACAAACACCCCTTGTTTTTGACTAAGTTTAGAGAGGTATTTCTTACTTTCGTTCGCTACGAAGAGGAGATAGACTTAGAAGAAAAAAGACTTATGGAAAAAATTTTGGAGTTTGGAAAAAAAAGAGTTTTCCAAATAATGATACCAAGTGCCCAGGTAAAAGCTCTTTCTGTTTCTGCAACTGTCAAGGATGCCATAAAATTTAGCAAAAAGTACAACTTTTCTTACATACCTCTTTATCAGGGAAGCATAAACAACATCGTGGGTATAGTAAAAGTTCAGCACCTCATAGGCAAACCCTTGCTTGATCCAACCCTGCCACTTAAAAACTTTGCAAGGGAACCTTACTTCGTTCCAGAAGTTGCTTATGCTCACGAAGTACTTTCTCAGCTTCAGAAGCTGGGAATAGAAATAGCAGTGGTGGTAGACGAATACGGTGCAACCACGGGGATTATAACTATAGAAGACTTGGTTGAAGAGGTGCTCGGAGACTTTAGAGACGCTCTTGATTACTATGTTCCCGAGTATACCCAGGTTTCAAAAGGAGTTTTTAAAGTAAAAGGGTACATTGAAATAGAAAAGCTTCAGGAGCTCGGGATTCCCATTCCTAACAAAGGAGACTATGAAACTTTAAACGGTTTTATATACTCTTTAACGGGAAGAATTCCAAAAGAAGGAGAAAAAATTTCTACGGAAAATCTGGAGTTAACGATTTTAAAAGCAAAACCCCATAAAGTAGAAGAAGTCTTGATAAGAGTTAAAAATTAATTACGGTTTTTTTAAACTCCTTAGGGGGAGGAGAGAGTAGGGGAGCAGTTTCCAACTTTTTTACTTCTTTAAACTTCCACTTAATCGTAAAGTTTTTACCTTTGAGTATAGCCTCTTTTTTGTTTTCGTCAAATTGGTAAATCGCCTTAGAGTTTTTAAAAAGAGTGAAAATTTTCTTAGAGCACGCTCTACCCAAGAAGTAGTTCGTTAGGTTTATCGAGGAAAGTTTTTTAAAAGTCAAAATTAACACTTTCCTGTGAAAGAAATCTATTAACTTTACGGTATCAGGATGCTTTTTTTCCCACCTAATTTCTGCAATGGTAGTGCCAAAAGGAGAAGACAAATTCACAGATAAAAATTTGTTAGTTGCAATAAAGTTAGCATATCCACCGTTCGTAATAACCTTGTGATTTTTAACTACTTTTAGCTTCCACCATATAGTACCTTTCCATCCGGAGTAGAGTTTCTGTCTTTTTTGAGGAACTTGGGTACATCCCCAAAAAAGAGGTATTAAGATTGCAAGAATTAAAAGCCTTTTAAACACTTTTCCAATTCCCTTTTTATTCTCAGCCTATCTACTTTGTGCTCTGCAGAGTGATAAGCCTTTTCGTAATACCTACAAGCCTTCTTTTGATTACCCACTTTTAACTCTACCGTAGCAAGGTGTTCAAAAATTGCAGCTTCTGGTTCCTTAAGGTTTTTAACAGCCATGTTTAAGTACTTCTTTGCGAGTTTTAAATTCCCCTGTTTATAGTACAACCATCCTATACTGTCGAGTATGTACGGATCCTTGGGACTTAATTTTAGAGCAGACTTGAGTAGTTTAAGTGCTTGGTTTAGATTTTTACCCACTTCTACATAACTGTATCCTACGAAGTTAAGCAGAACAGGATCCTTGGGATACTTTTTTAACAAAGGTGCTAAGAGTTTTAGAATACTTTTATAATCACCTACGCAGGCGTAATTTGAGGCAAGGGCTAAACATATGTTAAGCTCCTCTGGGAACTTTTTAATTGCTTCTTTGCCTATTTCAATACCCTGCTTGCATCTGTCTAAGCTTTCCGTCAAGTCGAGAATTGTAAGGTACCAATTTTTGTCTTTCTTGGGGTAGTTTAAGAGCTTTGAAAAAACCTTTAATGCCTCTTCAGGATGTTTGTTTTTTAGAATTTTTACTTCTCTACCTTTTGCCTGTAGGTACCACTCTCCACTCTGAGGAGAAACCTTTTCGTAAGCTTCTAAAGCCTGGTTAAGCTTGCCTTCTTTTTCTAAACACAAACCGAGAAAGAAACAAAGCTCGTCGTTTCTTCTGTTTTTTAAGTAGTTTCTGAGAAACTTTTCACACCCCTTCCAGTCCTCGTTTTTTACATAAAGACTTAACAAAAACTTTACGAGATTCAGGTTTTGAGGATGAACCCTTACTGCAAGGTTGAAAGCCCTTTCAAGCCCTGAGTAGTCAGAGTTTCTGTTTAAAAAGTTTATCACTTCAAACAAAACCCGTCTTTTTACTTTAGAAAGCTTAAGGGCTTTAAAATAAGCGGCTTTTGCCTCGTCATACCTTCCTTCTACATCGAGTAACCTTGCCTTAAAGAGCCATAGCTCGTAATTTTTCGGATTCTTTTTTATTTCCTTTTCTATTAAAGCCAGAGCTTTTTTAAACTTTTTTTGCTCGAGATAACATCCGATTAGCAGTCTAAAAACTTCTTTGTTCTCAGGAGAGCTGGTTAATAGTTGGGAAAGGAGTTTTTCTGCTTTGCTTGGCTCATTTTGAACGAGATACACCTTGGCAAGAAGGAGCTTTACCCCACTATTTTGAGGATGAGAAATAACCAGGCTTTTTAACAGCTTTTCAGCTTGCTTAATTCTGTCCGTTCTCAGGTAAGTTAAAGCGAGCTCTTTTTTGAGAAATACGCTATTTGGATCAAGCTCTATACACTTTTTTAAGTAGTACTCTTTGTGTTTTATACTTGACGAAGTTTCTGCTAATAAAAAGTAGTAGTAAGCCTTACACTCGAGACTGCACCCTTCTTTTGCTAAAGAGAGTTTTGGAAAGGTAAAGAAAAGTAAAACCAGGAGTAAAGTGTTAATCTTTGTGAGGAAGCGCAAGGGGATAGTAGTAGGCATCTGGCAACCTCTCTTCCATAAACTTTCTGAGTTTTCTTATAATTTTTTCTTCAATCTGGCGAACCCTTTCTTTTGATATTCCGAGCTTTTGAGAAAGCTCGTTTAAAGTTTTTGGCTTTTCTGCAAGAAGTCTTTCGTGAAAAATTACATAGTCTTTTCCCTTTAAGTCTTTTGCAAATTCCTTTAGAAGTTTTTTAAAGTTGTTAAGAATTTCCTCTCTTGCATAAGTATCCTCTGGAGTTGGGCGGGAATCCCTTAAAAAGCTTCCCACCGTGTCGTCTGAATCCGGAGAAATAGGTGCTTCTAAACTTATGTCCTGAGAAAACATTCTTTGTTCCATTTCTTCCACTTCTTTTTCTTTAACTCCGAGTCTTTTTGCTATTTCTGCAGGGGTTGCCTCAAAGCCAAGGGCAGCGAGTCTTTCTTTTTCTTTTCTTAACTTGTAAAAAAGCTTTCTTTGTGCCTGGGTAGTCCCCATCTTCACGAGTTTCCAGTTGTCCATTATGTACTTTAGTATGTAGGCCTTTATCCAAAAAGAAGCATAATACGAAAACTTTACCCCTTTGTAGGGATCAAACTTTTTAACTGCCTGAAGTAAACCTAAGTTTCCTTCTTGAATTAAGTCTAAAAAGTTGTAAGCCCAAAACTTTTGAAATTCAAGAGCAATTTTCACCACTAATCTTAGATTAGAAACCACCAACTTGTAAGCCAAACGAGGATCCTTGGTTTTGTAATACTCTTTGGCTATCCGTTCCTCTTCTTCCCTTGAAAGGATAGGGTACTTGCTGATTTCCTGCAGATACTTTTGTAGAGGATCAAACTTAACGGGAAGTTTATTTTTTTCTTCCTCTTCTCTTTGAACCGTTAATTCTTTACCACTTTCTTCAATAGGAGCTGGCAGTTCTTTAGTTTCCGTGTTACTTTTTCTCATAGTCCTATTTTAGCATAAAAGTTTACTAAAAACAATTGCGAATTCGTTTATTTTAATCGTAAAACTTTGTGAAGCTGCACTTGCATTCTAATTGGAAGTTTGGTTGACAAAATCCACTTAGCAAGTTTTTTTCCTGAGAGCCTTTTCCATACGGGAGAAAAAATGACTTCTACTTTGCTTAATAGTTCGTAGTCAGATACTACCTTCAAGGCATACTCAAAGTCCTTTTTATTCATTATTACGAACTTAACTGCGTCTTTTTCGTTTAAGTAAGCAAAGTTTTCGTAAAGGTTGTAAGGACTCATACCAGAAGAAGGGGTTTTGATGTCCATGACTTTAATTACGGAATAGGGTACTTTTGCCAAAGAAATACTACCGTTCGTTTCTAAAATTACTTTACAACCTACTTTTAAAAAAGCTTCTATTAACTCGTAAGTTCCTTCTTGAATTAAAGGCTCTCCACCAGTTATAGTAATGTACTTAATAGAACTGGTTTCACCCTTCCACTTTTCTATCAACTCTTTTAAACTCAACTTCTCGTAATTGTTAGGCTCTTTAGAGTACTCCGTGTCACACCACTTACAATTTAAGTTACATCCGTGAAGCCTGATAAAAAAACACGGATATCCTGCATAAGGACCCTCTCCTTGGATACTAAAAAAGGTTTCACAAACCTTTAAAAAAGTAGACATAAGCAAACGATTATTCAGAATAAGTTGCCCACGCCTTCTCGCTTTCGTAAACCGATACTTCTTTTACTCTGACTTCAGGAAACTTTTGACTAAGCTTTTCTTTTACCTTAGTGAAAATAAATAGAGCTATGTTTTCTGAAGACGGATTAACTTCAAAGAAAGCAGGATGATCGTTTAAGAGCCTGTGATCTAATTCTTCGAGAACCTCGTTTAGTATGCTTTTTAACGCTTTAAAGTCAACGAGGAGCCCTGTAGAATTCAATTTTTCTCCTTCTACCGTGAGTATTACCTTCCAGTTATGGCCGTGAAGTTTCTCGCAAGAACCTTCGTAATTTCTTAAGAAGTGAGCTGCTGCGAATTCAGAGCGTACAGAAAGTTTAAACATTCAGTTTAAGAACCAGTTAAGAGCTTTGAGGCGGCGCGGGGATTCGAACCCCGGATTCACGGCTTTGCAGGCCGTCGCCTTACCGCTTGGCTACGCCGCCTTTTTAAGTAAGTGGCGGCGGAGGGACTCGAACCCCCAACCCTGTGGATATGAGCCACATGCTCTAACCAGTTGAGCTACGCCGCCACTCTAACAACTTCCGTATATAATAAAACATTTTTTCTAAAGATGTCAAGAGGCAATTTTTAGAATATGTTACCACACTTTACCACGCCGGTTGTTTCGTTGTAACTGCAAGAAATGTCACCTTTAATAGAGGTTGC
>JAADEG010000073.1 GCA_013153525.1 Thermodesulfobacteriota bacterium | reverse complement strand
GTAGAAATTTTTTTAATATATTTCAGAAATATTGAATTTTTTCTTTTAAATATTTTAAATTTTTGGTTAATTTTGCTTTAAATCGCTCCCCAAAAAGTTAAGAAAGTAGAGTATAGCTCTAAAGTAAAAGCTTAGGCAAATTCAGAAATCACTAAAATTTGCAATTTTTTCGTTTCAAAATATTGACTGGATAGAAATCGTTGTTTTATAATAGTTTTATTACGAATAAAATTTTTAATTTTAATGGAGGTGAAATCATGCTTTGTTTAATTTTATGTCTGTTCCTTTTAATCGCTGGTCCTTGCTATGCTATTAATTGGCACAAAAGCTTTTTTACTGCTAATCTGGCTTATACCAAAGATTTAAACCACAATCACTTATCAGCTAATACAGAACTAAATCTCGCTCTAAGGTTTAACGATAATTATCGTATTTACTCTGATACGACCTTCAGTTTCTCAACTACTGACTCTGAGCTTGATTACTTCCAAGGAACGCAATTTGACAGGTTTGAAAAAGGTATAAATGATTGGTTTGTATTTTACGACATAGACTTATTATACTCAAAAGACGCTCAATACGCCATATCAAACGGTCCAGGTGTAGGCTACTACTTATTTAAAGAGAAAAAAGTAAGATTTAGTATTGGTAATTACATTTATTATCGCGTCCTCGTAAATAGCGACGAATCTAATTCTCATCAATTTGTAGATAACATTGAAACTCGTCTAAAATTACAACTTACAGAGAAGATAAAGCTTAAAAATAGAACCATTTATAGAATAGTACTTAATGGTGGTAAACCTGACATGATGAGTAAAACGAGTTTAGACTTTCCTTTAAACGATAAGTACAGTATTGGAGTTACTTACGAGTACGACAAAAATCCTTTTAACGAAATAAATCAGCTTTACGCTACCTTAAGAATAGACTTAGACTAACTTTTAAATTCGTTGACTTCTTTTTATATCTTAGTAAAATTGTAAAGGAGTGGAAACTTTAATTTAAACCTTAAAATCTTTAAAATTGAAAAAGTTTTTTAAAGTATTCTTAATTTTTATACTGTGTTTTTCGCTGATTTTTGTACAGTCAGCTTTTGCTCTAATTTCTATTTCTCAAGAAATTCAGCTTGGAAAAGAAATCTTTAAAGAACTTAGCAGACAAGTTGAATTTGTTAAAGATGTAGAGCTAAACGCTTATGTAAACGACATTGGAAGAATTCTCGTTAAAAAAGGCATTGGGGTTCCTCCGTATCCTTTTCACTTTTATGTAATAAAAGACGACACATTTAATGCTTTTTCAATTCCTGGAGGTTTTATTTTTATCAATTCCGGGGTTTTTGAACACATAAATTCTGAAGATGAATTAGCTGGTATCATGGCTCACGAAATTGCACACGACTTGTGCAGACATGTAGTAAGACAAATAGAAAACGCTCAAAAGTTCCAACTGCTTACCATAGCTGCGATAATTGCTGCTATTCTTTCTGGAAATCCCAAAGTAGTAAACGCAGTTGGAGCAACCTCTATAGCAATGGCTCAGACAAAAATGCTTGCGTACAGCAGAGAAGATGAAGAAGAGGCAGATAGAGTAGGCTTGCAGGTACTTGAAAAAGCAGGATATAATCCCTGGGGAATGGTTGAAATAATGCAAAGGCTGTCAAGAGAAAGTGACTTCGCAATAGAGGTTACTTATAAGTATTTGTTAACACATCCTTTACCTCAGGAAAGACTTAATTACTTAAGCATACTTGCATCAGAATACACTAAAAACAAAAAACCTGCTGACCTCGTTTGCCCTGATAAAACTTACTTTAAAAGATTAAAGATCAGAGCTACGGTTATTTCAAAAGACCCAGAAAGCCTCGTACTCATTTACAAACAGGAGCTTTTTGAAAAAAAGGATCCCTGGATCAGGTATGCTCTTGCTCTTACTCTTGAAAAAGAAAGGTTTTTTAAAGAAGCAATTTCTTATATGAAAGAGGCTTTAAAAGCCTTACCTAAAAGAGACTTTTTTAAAATTGACCTTGCAGAGCTTTACTTTAAAGCAGGAGATTATCACAAAGCACTAAATGTATTAAACGAAATCACCCTCCCTAAAAGCCCAAAGTATAAATATCAAGACATTATAAAGCTCAAATACTTTTACTTAAAAGCTAAAATCTTGTGTGAAATAGGTAAGTTCGTTCAGGCTTTTAATCTGTTAAATAATTTAAGTAACAATTCTGTTATTCAAAACATCCCAGAATTTTTCTTTTACTTTGGGAAAGTTGCTTCAGCTCTTAATAAAAAAGGTATAGCCCATTATTGTTTTGGAAGATACTACGAACTTCTTGGCAATTATTCTGCTGCGAATTATCATTATAGACAAGCACTTTTATTTTTAAATAAAACAGATAAAATGTATTTTAAACTTCTTGAAAGACTTAGACAAATTAGAGGTTTTAACAGGAAAAAGAGGAACAAACAAGCTTCAGGAGGGATGAATGAATAAAAAACAGCTTTCCTCCTTTAAAACTCACAAAATCACGATTAAAAAACCTTTTAAGTTTAGTTATAAAGAAAAAATCGTATGTCCTTATTGCCAAAATACCGAAGACTTTTACGAAGTTATAGAAAACGCTACTTTCATAGTTTACTATGTTCAAAACGACGAGGGTATGCTTGAACCTATAGAAGAGGATGTAGAGGTCCTTGGACCTGTTAGATTTTTCTGTGGAAAGTGTCACGCCGACTTAACTCTTCTTAAAAACAGAATCACTTCTGGTAAAGAATAAAAATGTATTACATAGTTTTAAGCTATCAAAAGTTAAAAAAGTACTTTCTTGAGCTTAAAAAAGGAGATTTAATAGCAATAAGAATCCCTTTTAAAGACGAAGAAAAACTTCTAATAGTTGACTTAATGACAAGAGGAGTTGAAGCCTATCCTTCGTTTTTATCACAAATACTTTGCAGTTCAAAAACACTTCAAGCAGAGGTTTTAAGAGAATTTATGCTTCCTTTCACGCGGGTAGTCAGAGACAAACATTCTCTTCTAATGATAATGCAAGAGTATAAAGAGAATTCTATAGAAGGTGCAGTAATTACAAAAGAAGACAAAGCTAACTGCGGACTTGGGGTGAGACTTTGGGATAACATTGAGCAGGTTTTTAACTTCGCAGGCACAGATGTTTTACAGTTTCCTTTTGTAATTCAACCTTTTTACGAAAATCTCAAGGACATTAGAGTGATTATTCTTGGAGATAAGTACATAGAAGCGTATCAACGAAAAAATCCTTACAACTTTAGACAAAACATTTTTTTTGGTGGTAAGTCCATTCCTTACGAACTTTCAAAGGAAGAGCTGGAATTTTGTAAAAAAGTGATGAAAAGAGGAGGATTTCCTCACGCTCACATAGATCTCGTTTACATAGAAAACCAAGGTCCTTACATCTCAGAAATAAACTTAAAAGGAGGAATTAAAGGAGCTAAAATATCAACCGAAGAGTACGAAAAAATTTTAAAAGAACTAAGAGACGAATTTATAAAAAAGTGGGAAAAAACTTTTCAACCGATAAAGTACTTAACTTTATAATCAGTTTAGGCTAAAAAGGAGGGAGTATGAATAAAAAAGGGAGAAAAATCTCTTTGTTAAGTTTTTTAGTAATTGTTTTCGTGGTTTTTGTGTTTAAGTCTTTTGCTTTAGCTAAAAATTTGGCTCAAAATCAAACTGCAGTTGGAGAAGTAACCAAGTACAAAGGAAGAGTAGTCGTCAAAAGAAAGGGAGAGATAAGACCATTTAGAGTTAGAAAAGAGCACTTTAAACTATTCGTTGGAGATTGCATAAAAACGAAAACCAATTCAAAAGCGCTAATTCTTTTTATTGATGGAACTAAAGTTTTGCTTGACCAAAAGAGCGTGTTGTGCATCCAAGACTACGAGAAAACAGGGTTAAAAACAGGCAAGGTATTTTTTAAAGTTAAAAAAGGGATAAAAGGTAGAAGGCTTGTAGTTTCAAACATTCTCATAGGAGTAAAAGGCACTCTCTTTGGAGTAGGTTTTGAAAACTCCACAGGACTTGTAGTAGAAGTTAAAGAAGGAAGAGTGTGTGTGGAAAACTTAAAAGGTGAGTTTAAAAAGTATGAGAAAAAACTAAAAGCAAGTTTTGAAGAATTTAAAAAACAGAGAGAAATAGGAGTAAAAAAACTTAACAAAGAATTTGAGGCGTACAAGAAAAAAGTAGAAAAAGAGTTTTACGAATTCGTTAAAAAGTTTGAGCTAAAACCTGGAGAAACCGTTTCTATAATAAATAACGAAGTGAAGTACATCAAACCTCCTAAGGAATTTGAGGAGGGATTTAAACTCCTTGAAGAGTGGTAATTTAAAACCAATTTTTATAATCTTACTCTTATTAATTACCTCCCTGATTCTCGTTTTTAAGTTTAATAAAGTTGATCCTTTTTACTCTTTAGCCTTAAGAACGAACGACATATACTTCAAGTTTAACGCAAGAAAAATCAATCCTCAGGTAGAACTCGTCGTAATAGATGAAAAAAGCGTAAATGTATTTGGAAGGTGGCCCTGGAATCGCAAAATTTTGGCAAGAGGTCTTAAAAATTTATCTCTGGCAAAGGTAGTAACTTTGGACATGGTCTTTTCAGAACCTACTAATTTATCTGCAGACGAGTTTCTCGCTAAAACTATAGAAGAAATGAATAATGTAGTGTGTGGATTCTTCGTAAGGCTAAGGTCAACTCAGAAAGTTTCTCAAGACATAATAGACATCATGAGTGATTCAGCTCTGATGAATGTACCTGAAGTGGTTCCCTTTCCTATGGCTAAGTACATAGAACCTAACATACTACCAATTACTCAAGCCTGCACCCTTATAGGCACTTTCAATACCTTTGCAGATAAAGATAACATTTTAAGACACTATTCCTTAGGATTTATTTACAAAGGAGACTTTTATCCCTCTATAGGAGTTCAAGCCCTTAGACTTGCTTTAAATCAGGATGCCTGGATTTCTAAAAATGGGGAGTTTTTTATAGGGAAACGAAAAGTATTTACAGACGAAACGCATTCCGCACTTCTTAACTTTTATTCTCTTAAAGAATACAAAAAACACATGATTTCTTTCGTGGATGTTTATAAAAAGAAAGTTTCCCCTGAGTATTTTAAAAACAAAATAGTAATAGTAGGAATATCAGAGGCAGGAGTTACAGACATAAGAGCTACTCCAATAGGACAAATACCTGGTCCGCTTTTACACCTCACATTTATATCCAACTTCTTAAATCACGAACTTTTAAAAAGTTATCCTCTGCTTGACGCAATTCTTATAGTCTCAGGGCTTTTATTAATTGGAATAACTTATAAACTTTTTGAAACCTCTTATGTAAGAATAATTTTTTACCTTTTATATTCAGCCTTTTTAATCCTGATAGGAATAACGATTTATAAATATACTTCAATTAGAATTGATTTGTTTTTTCCAGTTATAAACATTTTTCTTTTGGGATTGATTGTAGAAACTTATTTATCCTTGGTTAAGTCTCAGCAAGCAAAGTTTCTGAAGTCTGCTTTTGGAGCTTATCTTTCAGAAAAACTTTTGGATGTAATAATAAAAGATCCCTCTAAGCTTAGACTCGGTGGTGAAAAAAGAGAAGTTACCGTTCTTTTTTCAGACATAAGAAACTTCACTTCTATAGCAGAAAACCTAAGTCCTACTACTCTCGTTGAGATATTAAATCAGTTTTTAACTCCTATGACAGATATTATTTTAAAAAACAACGGAACTTTGGATAAGTACATTGGTGACGCAATAATGGCTATATGGAATGCTCCTGTTGATGTAGAGGATCATCCAAAAAAGGCATTAATAACTGCGTACGAGATGCTTGAGGAATTAAAAAGCGTAAACGAAACCTTTAAAAAGAAGTACGAGCTTCAAATTGACATAGGAATAGGTATAAACACTGGATATGTAGTGGTTGGCAACATGGGATCTGCTAAAAGATTTGATTACACTGCAATAGGAGACACAGTTAACCTTGCTTCTCGCTTAGAGGGATTAAATAAAGTCTATAAGACGAATGTAATATTTTCAGAATTTACCTACGATAAAGTTGACTTCTCAGACTTGCCTTTTATCCCTGTAATTCTTGACATGGTTAAGGTAAAAGGTAAAGAGCAACCAGTTAAAATTTTTACGATACTTCCAAAAAACAGAAAATCTTTTGAGATAAAAAAGACCTACGAAGCAGGTTTAGCTCTTTATCAAAATGGAAGTTTTGACAAAGCAAAAGAAGTTTTCTCTAAAATAAAAAACTTCCCACCAGCTGAGGAATTGATTAAAAGGTGTGAAATATTAATTAACAATCCGCCTGAAGCCTGGGATGGAGTATTCGTAATGACTGGAAAGTGAAAAAAATTTACTTAAGTGGTTTGACTTTAAGTTTAACTTATATTAAACTATTTTTAAAACCCTAAAAGGTCTGCTTATGAAAGAGGTAAAAGGAGCTTTGGTTTTTATTGGAGACGAGCTTCTTTGTGGACTCGTTGAAAACCTAAATGCTTCTTTTGCTCTTAAAGAGCTTTTTCAAGAAGGTTTTTATGTATCAGAAGTAAGCGTCTTGCCTGACAAAGTGGATGTTATAATTAACAGATTAAGACAAATTGCAGAGGAGAATTCTTTTATAATAATTTCTGGTGGTATAGGTCCTACTGACGACGACCTAACCACTCTTGCAGTAGCCAAAGCCTTTAAATTGTCTTTTGAAGCCGACAAAAAGATCGCTGAAAGCATTCTTAAGCGCACCTCTAATCAGCAGGAATTTGCTATAAAAATGGCTATTTTACCCAAAGGAGCAAAGTTTATAGGAGAAGAAAAAGGATGTGCAGGATATGTGCTTGAGCTTGAAAACTGCGTAATTTTTTGCCTTCCAGGCGTGCCAGAGCAGTTTAAAGAGCTTTTGAAAACTAAGGTTATTCCTTTTTTGAAAAGCAAACTCCCTCCACGACATCTTTTTTACTTAAAAGTCGTAAGTTTTTTTGGAATAGAGGAAACTGCTTTAAACAAAGAGCTTAGAAACTTCGTTAGTGAGGAGCTTTCTGCAGGATTTTATCCAGGATTAAAAGGAGTAAAACTTGTGCTTAAAGGGAAAAAAGAGCGTGTTGAAGAAGTCGTTACTACATTAAAAGAAAAATTTAAAGAAAGTTTGGTTAGTGAAGAAGGAAAGTCTCTTGAAGAAGTAGTAGGAGAGCTTTTAACGAAAAATAATCAGAAAATTTCAGTTGCTGAATCGTGTACAGGAGGCAAATTAAGCAGTCTTTTTACCTCTGTATCAGGAAGCTCTGCGTACTTTGAAAGGGGCTTCGTTACATACAGTCCAGAGAGTAAAGTAGAGCTTCTTGGAGTAAAAAAAGAAACCATAGAAAAAAAGGGAATAGTAAGTTTTGAAGTTGCAATGGAAATGGCTGTAGGTTGTAGAAAAGTAGCAAAAACTGATTACGGCATTGGTATAACGGGATTTGCAGGACCTACTGGTGGTACAGAAGATGCACCTGTAGGTACGGTTTTTATTGGTATAAGCTGGAAAGATAAAGTAGGTGCTTTAAGATGCTGGTTTTGTGGTAATCGTCACGAAGTTCAAGAGGCAGCAAGTTACACAGCTCTTGACATGCTAAGGAGGGTGATTCTTTATGATAAGGGCGTTTTTAGCTATAGATTTGCCCAAGGATATAAAGAAAGAGCTTTTTAATCTGTCAAAAATTGAAATTCCTCAAGGAACGAAACTTAAGTGGGTAGAAGAGCAGAATTTTCACATAACTTTTAGATTTTTCGGTAACATAAGTGAAAAGGATGTTAAAAAAATCGTAAAAGAAGGACAAAAAGTTTCTCAAAAGTACTCACATTTTAAGGTAATCCTTGACGAAGTCGGAATGTTTAAGGATAGAAAAGGTCAACCCAGAGTCGTTTGGGTAGGGGTAAAGTTTGAAGAAGAGGATGTTTTTGGGCTTTATAACGAACTTGAAAAGGGCTTTAAAAAGTTAAAAGTTATTGATAGAAAAGAAGACTTTCATCCTCACATTACGCTTTTTAGAGTAAAACATACGGATCAAGGTTTTAATAAGTACTTAGAAACCCTTACTACTCAGGCAAAGTCTTTTAAAGGAAAAAGTTTCTGGGTTAAAGATCTAACTTTGTTTAAAAGCACTTTAACTTCAAAAGGACCAATTTATCAGGTAATAACCCAAATAGAACTAAAAAAGGATTAGTGTCTCTCTCTAAATAACACCCGTACTGGAACCTTGTCAAATCCAAGAAACTTTTGAAACCTGTTTTGAATAAACTTTTCTACATTTTTAGGAATCGTCTCAGGATCAACATTTACGAAAACTACGAAGGTAGGAGGTTTTATGTCAACCTGGGTTGCGTAAAAAAACTTCAGTCTCTTTCCCTTTACATTAAAACTATAAGCAGTTTTAAGCTCCTCAAGAAGCCTATTTACCATAGCAGTGTTTACTCTCGTACTATATTGCTGATAAACCTCGTCAACGAGTGGCAAAATTTTTTCCACCCTTCTTCCTGTTTTTGCAGAAATCGTAAGAATTGGAAGCCAAGGTAAGAACCTTACTCCGTACTTAATGTTTTCCATCATAACATTTCCTGCTTCGCGCTTTCCGTCAAAAAGGTCCCACTTGTTAACGAGCAAAATACAAGCCTTGTAATGCTTTTGCACCTGTCTTAAAAGCCTCTGATCCTGATTAGTTACCCCTTCCTCTGCAGTAATCAAAAATAAAACTACATCAACTCTTTCAATAGTGTGTAAAGCCTTATCCACGCTAAACTTTTCTGCTCTGTGATCAATTTTAGTCCTTCTTCTTATTCCAGGTGTGTCTATGAGAAGATAGCTTCTTCCGTCAGGCAGTTCAAGAAGCACATCCACACAATCACGGGTGGTTCCTGGAATTTCAGAAACTATCATTCTTTCGTAACCGAGTAATCTATTCGTAAGCGTGCTTTTTCCAACATTTGGTCTTCCCATTATTGCAATCTTAATCGGTTCTTTAACCTCAAGAGCCTCAAGCCTGTCTCCAGCGTGCTTTTTTATTAACTCAAGAAGCTCACCAATGTTCTTTTTGTTTTTAGCAGAAATCTCAACGACTTCGTCAAAACCAAGTGCAAAAAACTCTGGTACTACATCTCTTTCCTTTTTGCTTTCAACTTTGTTTACGACGAGAATTACGGGTTTTCCTTTTTTTCTAAGATAAGAGGCTATTGTTTCGTCCTCTGGAGTTAAGCCTTGTTTTGCGTCAACAACAAATAAAATTAAGTCTGAAACATCTAAAGCCTTCTCAACTGCTTCTATAATTGCTTTGTTAAAAAAGTCCTTACCTCCCCAGTCTATTCCACCTGTATCAACGACCAAAAATTCCTTACCCGGCTCTACCTCTGCCACTCCTTCAATAAGATCTCTCGTAATTCCTGGAGATCTCTCAACAATAGCCTTCCTCTCTCCGATTAAAGTGTTAAAAAGCGTGCTTTTTCCAACATTTGGTCTCCCAACTATTAACACTCTATACATACCGCCTCCTGAACCACTTTAAAGAACCTATTCTATGGGAATAAATCTTGCCCCTGCAAAAATTTCCATAAATCTTGGTTCTTTGTTAAGCTCTATGTAGGTAATCGTTCTTAAAATGTGTGATATTTCGTCAAGCCTTGGCTCTTTTAAAAACCTTAATGCACCCTTTCCTGCTGCATTCCCAAGTCCTACAGTTTTATTAAGTGCCTCCTTAGGAAGCATTCCAAGCGTTACCGCAGCATCCACTTTTATGTGATTCCCAAAGGTCCCTGCAACGAAAAACTTATCTACTTCTTCAAAACTTAGCCCTACTTTCTCACACAAAAGCTTTAATATAGAATACATTGCACCTTTTGACCTTAAAAAGCTCTTTATCTCACTCTCCTTTATGTAAATCGGCTGATTTTTCTCGTTAAAAGCCACTATAAAAACTAATTCATCATTTAAGATTTTAAACCTATCTTTTAAAAATTTTGCCTGCAATTTTCCGTCACTCGTAAGAAGTCCTGCTTTAAAAAGTTCACTTATAAGCTCAATAACTCCTGATCCACATATGCAAACAGGTGGTGCATCTTTGTAGGTTTTGTATTTTATGCTTTCGTTATTAGGATCTATTTTTACCTCTGTTATTGCTCCTGGTTTTGCCTGACACCCACACTCAAAAATTCCACCTTCAAGAGCAGGTCCAGCAGCTCCTGAACACGCAAGCAAGAAGTCCTTATTTCCAAATACGACCTCTGCGTTCGTTCCCACATCTATAAAAAAGTAAAAACCATCCTCCATTTTGTGAATTTCAGAGTAAAACAGCCCTGCTATTATGTCTCCTCCAAAGTAAGGTCCTACAGAGGGAAATACATAAACTTTTGCAAAAGGATGAGTGTTTAATCCGTATTCACTTGCCGAGCGAATACCATAGCTTTTCGTGCAAGGAGACCTTGGCTCAAGAAAAATGTGATTAACAGGTAGCCCTGCAAAAAAGTGAGACATCACCGTGTTTCCACACACACTTACGAAGTGCACATCTTTTCCACCAATTTTGTTTAGCTCGTTATTTATCGCATCAATAGTTATTTTTCTTACATACTCAAGCTTTTCCTTTTTTCTTGCAAAGTGGAGCCTTGTTAAAATGTCTTCTCCAACCTCAATTTGAGGATTTAAAATAGAGTATTCAGAAATTACTTTATTTTTTAAAAAGTCGTAAACATAAAAAGCAATCCCGGTGCTTCCAAGGTCAATTGCAACCCCGAGGACTT
>JAADEG010000050.1 GCA_013153525.1 Thermodesulfobacteriota bacterium | reverse complement strand
GCAAGGCTTTTACTCGCAGAGGATGTAAGAGTTGATTTTGCAGTGTGTGAAAAGCTGGGATCAGAAGAGGAAAGGTGTAGTTTTTACGAGTTAGAAGAAGTGGTTAAAAAAGATTTCTCTTATCCTAACATAGTTTTTCTCGTTCTTAAGGAAGAGATTAAGGGATACGGTTTAAGAGAAGAAGAATTTTTGACTCAGGGAGGAATGATAACTAAGGACGAAGTAAGAGCAATTATTTTACACAAACTAAGGCTTTACGACGCTAAGGTTTTTTGGGACATAGGTGCTGGTTCAGGCTCGGTTAGTATTGAGGCAGGTTTTTTAAATCCAGAACTTAAAATTTTTGCAATAGAAAAAGATCCGAGGATGTGTGAAGTTGCAAAAGAAAACATAAAGAGGTTTAGAGCGTATCAGGTTAAACTCGTAGAAGGAGAGGCTCCTGAGTGTCTGCAGAACCTTCCAAAGGCAGACAGGGTTTTCGTTGGAGGAAGTAGTGGAAGGCTAAAAGACATCTTGAACTTTCTTAAGAGACTTGACACCTTAGAGGTCGTTTTAATTGCTGGTGTTACTTTAAACACGGTGTTAGAGGCTTTAAGTGCGTTTAATCCTGAGGATTGGAATAGAAGAGTGTCTGAGGTCTTTGTGGCAAGAGAATCCCCTCTTAAAACTTCCAGAATACTAAAAGCCTTGAATCCAATTTTTTTGATTAGTTTTGAAAAAAATAAGGGGGTATAAAGATGCATTCTGGAAGGGTTTACTTTATAGGAATAGGACCAGGTGATCCAGAGTATCTTACTTTAAAAGCAGTAAAAGTTTTAAAAACAGCAGACATCATTATTTATCCAGGGAGTCTTACTACGCCAGAGCTGATAAACTACATAAAAGAGCTGAGTACAGGAGCAGAAGTAATAGATTCTTACGGAAAAACACTTGAAGACCTAAGAGAGATTTTTAAAAAAGCAATTGACGGAAAGTGGATAGCAAGGCTCGTAAGTGGAGATCCTGCGTTTTATTCGTCTATTCAAGAGCAGATAGAAGTTTTAAGAGAGCTTGGAGTGAGTTTTGAAATAATTCCAGGAATAAGTTCTGCGTGTGCTGGTGCAGCAAAACTCGGTATAGAGCTTACCTGGAAGGATGTATCACACACCGTGGTATTTACGCGTTTTAAAGGAAAAACAGGAGGAATTTCTGAAAAAGAGCTGGAAAGAATAGCAATGAAAAACATAACTATGGTATTTTTCCTTAGCGTTTCCAAGATAAAAGAGCTTCAGCAGGTTTTGATAAAAAAACTTTCTGAAGACACCCCTGTTGCTCTTGTCTATGGAGTGTGTCACAGAGACGAAAAAATAGCCTTAACCAAACTCAAAGAAATGGACAAAAAGGCAGAAGATCTTGGATTGAAGAAGACGACGCTTATTTATGTAGGAAAAATTCTTGAAGGAACTTATAAAAACTTTGGGCAGAGGTCAGTGCTTTATGCCTAAGGTAGCAGGTTTTTACATAAATTCAGCTGGTAAAGAACTACTTAAAAAGTTAAAAGCCCTTTTTCCAGAAATGGAAGTTAAAAAACTTAACAAGAACACTTTAAAAGAGGTTTGGGAAGAGGCAGATGTCTTAATTTTTGTGATGGCAACTGGTATAGTAGTTAGAAGTATTGCAAGCTTGATAACGGAAAAAAGAAGAGATCCTGGAGTTTTGGTAATTTCTGAAGGAGGAGAGTTTGTAATTTCTCTTATAGGAGGTCATCAGAAAAACTCAAATCTTCTTGCAAAAGAGGTAGCTATGTTTCTCGGAGCCAAACCCGTAATAACCACTGCGTCAGACCTTAAAGGTATTCCGGCGTTTGACAACTGGATTAAAAGGTGTGGTTTAAAGGTGTTAAATCCAGAATTGCTTCCTAAAACAATGGGGCTTTTAAATCAAAAAAAAGAGCTAAGCTTTTTCGTAGAAGCTGACTTTAAGTCAAAGCTCTTTCCTTTTTCAAAAGTAGTAAGTAATGTTAGAGAAGCAGATGTTATTCTTACTAACAAGCGCACCTCTTTTTCAGATAAGCTCGTGTTAATAGCACCTAACTTGTGGATAGGAATAGGTCTTCACTCAGAAGCTAACTTAGAGGAAGTTGAAAAAGAGGTAAAAGAGCTTTTAAGTAAAAGTGGATTTGAATTTTTAGCAATAAAGGGAATTGCTACGATTGAAGAAAAGTGCAATCATCTAGTACTAATTAAACTTAGAGAAAGGTTAGGAGTGGAGCTTAAGTGTTTTAAAAAAGAGGAATTAAAAGAGGTAAAAGTAAAAAATCCCTCAATAAAGGTAAGTGAATACATAGGCGTAGAGAGCGTGTGTGAGGCTTCTGCGATTCTTGCTTCTGGTGGAAAGCTGGTAGTGGAAAAACACAAGTTTAGAGACTTTACTGTTGCGGTTGCAGAAGAGCCTTATTCAATAAAAGGAAAGCTCTTCGTGGTAGGAACAGGACCTGGTGATCCAAAGTACATGTGTTTAAGGGCTGTGGAAGTCCTTTTTGAGGCAGAGGTAATAATAGGTTACAAAAGGTACTTGGAGCTTATTTCTTCGTTTTTGTCTGGGAAGTTAGTTTATTCTCTTGGAATGACAGAGGAGATAAAAAGAGCAAAACTTGCCATAGAAGAGGCTTTAGGAGGGAGAATCGTTGCACTCGTGAGTGGTGGGGATCCAGGTATATACGGAATGGCAGGGCTCGTGCTTGAACTTATTGCAAAACTGGACGAACCTTTGGATGTGGAGGTCGTGCCAGGGATATCTGCTCTTAATGCCTGTGCTTCACTTGCTGGTGCACCACTTACTGCAGACTTTTGCGTTATCAGTCTTTCTGACAGGTTGATACCTTTTGAAGAAATAATGAAAAGGCTTGAGATTTTTGCAAAGTCAGGTCTTCCTATAGTGATGTACAATCCAGGTAGCAAAGGTAGAAGAAAACACATCCTTAAGGCAAAAGAAATACTTTTGAAGTATAGAAGTGGGGAGACACCTGTTGCAATAGTTAAGGACGCTATGAGGGATTCCCAAAAAGTGGAATTTATTAAGCTTTCAGAGCTTTCTGAATCTCACGGAAACATGTCAACCACCGTAATAATTGGAGGGAAAGAGAGTTTTATTTGTAAAAACTGGTTAATTACTCCTCGTGGATACAGTAGGAAGTACAGATAGTAATTGCTTACTTTTCTTTAGAATTTGGGTTGCTTTTAAATAAACTTAGGTATAAAATTAAAACACTATGGCTAAGCACTCACTTACTGACAAAGATGTTCTTAAACTTCTCCGAGTTGACGACATAGTTACTTATTTTCAGCCAATAGTTTATGTAGCAGGGAAAAAGGTGGTTGGTTTTGAGGCACTTACCAGAGGAGTTAAAGGTGTTGATATCATTCCACCTCTTGAACTTTTTGCAAGGGCTGAACAAAAGGGAGTAAAACTTGAATTTGATAGAATTTGTAGGGAAAAGGCTTTTCAAGAGTTTAAAAAGGTTTTTGCAGAGTTTCCTGGATCTGTATTGTTTTTTAATTTTGATGGTTCTTCAATTGATAAAATAAAAACACCTACAGGACACATATTTAGACTTGCAGAAAAGTATCAGCTTCCTCCTCAAAACATAGTAATAGAAATCACTGAAAACCGAGTAAGAAGCCTTGAAAGGTTAAAGAGATTTATTGATTATTACAAAGACCTCGGATTTTTGATAGCTCTTGATGATGTAGGTATTGAGTATTCTAATCTTCACAGAATTCCAGAGTTAAAACCACACATTTTAAAGATTGACAGGGTTCTTATAGAAAACATTGACAAAGAGTACTACAAACAAAAGGTGGTTAAAGCACTTACTTTTCTTGCAAAAGACATTGGAGCTTTAACCCTTGCAGAAGGAATAGAGACAGAAGACGAACTTTTAAGAACTATGGAACTTGGAATAATGTTTCATCAGGGATTTTATTTTTCCCAACCAAAACCACTTGAAACCATTTATGTTGACGAGGTCTATAACTACTTTAACGGGCTTATTTTTAAGTTTTACAACAAGATGGCTTGTTACATTCACAACAGAAAAAAAATTGTAGAAAAGTACAAAAAGATCATAGACGAAGTAATTAGCGAGTTGTCAAAAGTAGATTGTAAAGAATTTGAAGGAATTTTAAAGAAGTGGGTAATTAAGGTTCCAGAAGTAGAGTGTTTTTACATAGTTAACATGCAGGGAATAATGGTTACGAACACGATTTTTCACAAACACACCAAAGTTTCCAAGTCTCCTCTTTTTGAACCAGCAAGCGTTGGAAAAAGTTTGTTTTGTAAAGAATATATATATCCCCTTATAAGCGGAATTTTTAAAGTTTATGTTACAGAACCCTATGTTTCTCTTGCAACTGGAAACATGGTAATTACCATTTCAAAAGTTTTTAAAGCTGCAGATAACAAAGAATACATACTTTGCGTGGACTTCGTATCCAGTGAGGAATAATTCCTCACTTTTAAAGGTTGACAGTTTCTAAAATTTTTATTATTTTAGTGATAAACTTTTCAAGGGGTTAAACATTATGGATTACATTCTTGAAGTAAAAGACTTGTGGGTAGAGGTAGAAGGTAAAGAGGTTTTAAAAGGAATAAACTTACAGATTCCAGTAGGAGAAACCCATGTGATTTTTGGGAAAAACGGTTCTGGTAAAACTTCCCTTCTCATGACTATAATGGGATTTCCTGCTTACAAAGTTAAACACGGTAAGATTTTGTTTAAAGGAGAGGACATAACTTCTCTTCCACCCTTTGAAAGAGCAAAAAGAGGTATAGGAATAATGTTTCAAAGACCACCTACTATAAAAGGAGTAAAACTTAAAGACATTTTAAGACTTTGTGCCAAAAACAACGGGATAAAGATTGAAGAACTCGCTCAGGAATTTGGTTTTGAGGAATTTTTGGACAGAGAGGTTAACAAAGGTTTTTCAGGAGGTGAGCTTAAGAAAAGTGAACTTTTACAGCTTCTCGTTCAAGATCCAGAACTCGTGCTTCTGGACGAGCCAGAGTCAGGAGTTGACATGGAAAACATGCAACTTATAGGGCAGATGATAAAAAGACTTCTCCAAAAGGATCAACCTAAGAAAAGGAGAAGGAAAAGTGGTCTTATTATTACGCATACGGGTTTTATTTTAGAGTATGTAGCTGCAGATTTAGGATATGTAATAATGGACGGACAAATATATTGTAGAGGTAATCCAATAGAAATATTTGAGGGTATTCAAAAGTACGGATACGAGGAATGCAAGAGGTGTTTAAGAAGGTTTGAGGAGGTATTTAATGTCTAAGAGGTCTCTTGAAAACATCAAAGAGTTCGTAAGCTCTAAGGAGGTAAAGTCTCTCAGTTCTATAGAAGAGCTTGACGAAAAAGAGCTTGAGCACTTAAAGAGCCTTGGACTTGACGAGGAACTGCCAAGAGAAGGACGATTCCTTCAAGTTGACGGAAAGGCGATTTTGTGTAGGAAAGAAGTGGAAGGTGTGGAAATTTTACCTATTAAACAGGCTCTTGAAAAGTACGATTGGTTAAAGGATTATTACTGGAAACTTTTGTCTCCGAGAAGAGACGAACTAAACAGAATAGTTCACCAAGAGCTTGATGACGGTTACTTCGTGAGGGTTTTACCAGGATACAAATTGGTTTATCCTATTCAAGCGTGTTTGTACATTCACACTGAAAGACTCGCTCAAAAAGTGCACAACATAGTAATTGTAGAAGAAGACGCAGAGCTTAACTTAATAACATCCTGTGCTGTTTCTCCTCATGTAAGTTCGGCTTTTCACTTAGGTGTTTCTGAATATTACATAAAAAAGGGCGGAAAACTTACTTTTACCATGCTTCATGCTTGGACTTCAAATACCATAGTAAGACCGAGGACCGGGGTTCTCGTTGAAGAGGGCGGTCTGTTCGTATCCACTTATGTAAGTTTGTTTCCAGTAAAAAGCATAAAAACATCTCCTGTTTGCAGACTCGTTGGTGAGGGGGCAAGGGCAAGTTTTGCAACCATTATAATAAATCATCCTGATTCTGTAATAGATGTAGGTGGAGAGGTTTATCTTGAAGCTCCAAATACCAGGACAGAGCTCATTTCAAGAACAGTAGTCTATGGTGGTGAAAACATAGCCAAAGGAAAAATAGTTGCTAAAGCACCTCAGGTTAAAGGGCATCTTGAGTGCCAAGGCTTAATGCTTGGTTCGCAGGGGCTTATGAGAGCTATACCAGAGCTTGATAGTTACTATCCAGATGTGGAACTTACCCACGAAGCTGCAGTGGGAAAAATAGCAAGAGAAGAAGTAGAGTATCTCATGGCAAGAGGGCTTAGTGAAGACGAAGCTACATCTTTAATAGTTAAAGGATTTTTAAGCGTAAAAATTGAAGGGATACCACCTTCTTTACAAAAAGAAATTGACAAAACACTTGAACTTGCAAATATGGGTTTTTAGGTATGATAAAGTTTAAAACACACTTAAAAAGTCTCGTTCCTTATCCTCCTGGAAAAACCGTTGACGAGTTAAAAAGAGAACTTGGAATAAAAGGAAAGATTTACAAGTTTAACTCAAACGAAAATCCACTTGGTCCCCCAGATTCAGTTAAAAAACTTATAAAAGACTTAGCAGAAAGCGTACACCTTTATCCAGAAGCAAGTTACATAGAATTAAAGAAAAAAATAGCTGAGCTCTGGAATGTAAGCCCTGAGCAGGTAGTTTTAGGAAACGGATCTGACGAGGTTCTTGAGTTCGTTTTTAAGGCTTTGATTAATCCAGGAGACGAAATAATAGTAAGTCAACCCAGTTTTTTGATGTACGAAAAGTTTGGAGAAATTTACGGAGCAACTATAAAAAAGATTCCACTCAACGAGAAACTCGTTCACGACTTTAACGAAATTTTAAATAATATTACTTCAAACACTAAGGCTATTTTTATAGATCACCCTCACAATCCTACGGGACAGGTTTTAAGTAGAAAAGAGTGGGAAGCATTTTTAAACGCAGTTCCTGAAGGTGTGCTTGTGGTTATTGACGAGGCATACGGAGACTTCATTGAAGGTCAGGATGTACCCTTAGGTATTGAGTTTTTAAAAAAAGGTTACGCTGTTTTGATAGTTAGAACGCTTTCCAAGTCTTACGGACTCGCAGGTCTTAGAATAGGTTATGGAATTACTCACTTAGAAGTTGCTAAAATTTTAGACTCAGTCAGACAGCCTTTCAACTTAAACTTAATTGCTTACAAAGCAGGAATTACAGCTCTTGAAGATAGAGATTACCTTAAAAAAAGCCAAAAATTAGTTTTTGAAGGAAGAAAGTATTTAAGTTCTGAGCTTGAAAAAATGGGATTTAAGGTGCTTCCTTCCCAGGCAAACTTTATAATGGTTAACTTTGGTGACAAGGCTAAACTAATTTACGAAGAACTCTTAAAAAGAGGGATTCTCGTTAGACCACTTGGAGCATACGGTTTTAATTCTTATTTAAGAATTAGTATTGGGCTTCCAGAAGAAAATGTGTATTTAATAAACAATATTGATGAGATTTTACAAAGGGGGGAAAAGTGAATTTAAAAAGTTATGTTTATAAAGCTATTTTTGATTCTTTGGACGCATTGATAGCAGTGATAGACGAAGAGGCAAACATTATAGCTACTAACAAGACCTGGCAACAAAAGGCAGTAGAAAACGGGCTCGTAGAAAGGGTTGACTGCATAGGTTACAACTACTTAAAGCTTTGTGAAAACACTCAAGGGGACGAAAGAAAAACCGCTCTTGAAATAGCAGAAGGTATAAAAAAGGTAATTAAAGGCAGACTAAAAACTTTTAAGAGAATGTACTCGTTTGTAGATCCAGGAGGTAGAGAAAGTTATTATTTGTTTAGTATATGCGAAGTAGAAGGAGTTAGTCCAAAAATGTTCGTAATTTCTCATCAGGAAATAGCAGTTAGAAAAGAGGAAAAAAAGAGAAAAGGAGCAAAGATAACAGCAGTTACTTCTAAAGAAAAAACAGGAGCAACCAAAGCAGATGTCGTTTATCTCGTTTCTTACATAAAAAATACTCTTGAACCACTTATAGAGTCTTTAAAAAAGGAGGGAATTACCGAAAATTCTTTAAAAATGCTTGAGGTACTTGAAGGAAAGTTGAATCAGCTTATTTCTGCAACCAAACAGGAAGTAACGAATCCATTTTTAAATCTAACTCCTAAGGAGGCTCAAATAGCGATTTTAGTAAAGGAAGGCTTTTCTTCTAAGGAAATAGCAAGACTGTTAAACTTAAGCAAAGACGCTATAGACTTTTACAGAAAAAGAATAAGAAGAAAACTGGGGATTAAAGGAAAAAATATTACATTAAAAAGTTTTTTTGAACAATTAGAGAGTTGAAAAACTCTCAAACTTGTCTAATATTTTAAAAATACCCAAAAACAAAAAACGCAGGGGGTGACTAAAATAGTAGGTATGGAAGAGAGGGTTACAAGAGAAATAGTTTTTGAAGAGTATCCAATAGTTAGGACGCTTTACGGAGAAAGAGGTAAACACTTTAAAATTCTTGAGAACTTTTTTAGGGTTAACATAAGTGTTAAGGGAAATCACATATTTATTACGGGTGAGCCTATAGATCTTGAGCTCGTGGAAAAAACCATAGGAGAGCTTTATTCTCTCATTAAGTCTGGATACAACCTTTATCCTTCTGATGTGGAATACGCCTCAAGGATTATTCTTGAAAATCCAAGAGCAAATTTAAAGGACATTTTTCTTGACACGATTTTCGTTACATCTGGAAGAAAGGTTATTACTCCTAAGGGGCTCGTGCAGAAGAAGTACATAGAGGCAATAAGGCGCTCTGAGGTCGTATTTGGCATTGGACCTGCTGGAACTGGTAAAACCTATCTTGCAGTTGCAATGGCAGTGTCGTTTTTAATGAAAGGACAGGTAAACAGATTGATTCTCGTAAGACCAGCTGTTGAAGCAGGAGAAAAGCTTGGATTTTTACCAGGTGACATAGCTGACAAAGTAAATCCTTACTTAAGACCTCTTTACGACGCACTTTACGACATGCTTTCCTTTGACAAGGTAATGAGACTCTTTCAAAAGGGAGTTATAGAAATAGCTCCTCTTGCTTTTATGAGAGGAAGAACCTTAAACGACGCCTTTATCATTCTTGACGAGGCTCAAAATACTACTTCTGAGCAGATGAAGATGTTCTTAACCAGACTTGGGCAGAACTCAAAAGCTGTTATTACGGGAGATGTTACTCAGATAGACCTTCCTGATAGCAAAAAGTCTGGTTTAATAGAGGCAATGGAAATTCTTGAGGGTATAGAAGGAATAAGCTTCGTCTATTTTACTAAAAAGGATGTAGTAAGGCATCCCATCGTGCAAAAGATTATAGATGCTTACGAAAAAAAAGAGATGCAGGAGA
This sequence comes from Thermodesulfobacteriota bacterium, assembly GCA_013153525.1. Taxonomy (GTDB): domain Bacteria; phylum Desulfobacterota; class Thermodesulfobacteria; order Thermodesulfobacteriales; family Thermodesulfobacteriaceae; genus Thermodesulfobacterium. The sequence continues at coordinate 26,674 of JAADEG010000050.1, read as the reverse complement.
AAAAGTAAGACATGGTTTTAGACGCATTCGTAGTGGCACTTTTAAAGTTGGCAGACCTGCTTTTAACTATATACATTTGGCTTATTATAATTAGGTGCGTGATTTCCTGGTTTTTTCCTTTTTCTTTTCATCCAGCAGTAAGATTCGTATATAGAGTTACAGAACCCGTTCTCGGACCTTTAAGACGAATAATTCCCCCTATAGGAAACATAGACATATCTCCGATCGTTGCCATATTCATAATATACTTTCTTCAAACCCTTATTTATTATACCTTGAGAAATTACTACATTTTGCATTATTGAGGAAGAAAGTGATTTTAGAGGTAAAGGTAAAACCAGGAGCAGGAAAAGACTTAATAAAGTCTTTTAAAGAACCAAACTTTTTAGAAGTAACCCTAAAAGCAAAGGCAGAAAACAATCAGGCTAACGAAAGTTTAATAAAGTTTTTACGCAAGACCTTTAAAATACCTGAAGAGAGCATAAAAATAGTAAAAGGAAGGACTTCAAGAAAAAAGCTCGTAAAGATAGAAGGACTTAGTGAAGAGGAGTTTTTAAAGGTGGTGAAGAGCTTATGAAGGAATACATCCTTTTTGACTTAGACGGAACGCTTCTTGACAGTATGCCTTATCACGCAAAGTCCTGGATAGAGACTTTAAGTGAATTTGGCATACCTTTTGAGGAAAAAGAGGTTTATATACACGAAGGTGCTCTTGAAATAGAAGTGGTAAAAAAGATATTTAGACAAAAGGGTGTAGAGGTTACTACGGAATTTATAAAGGAACTATTTGAAAGACAAAAAAAGCTTTTTACTGAAAAGTACGCCTGTTTCGTTAAGCCTTTTCCAGAGGCTTATCCACTTTTAGAAGAACTAAAGAAAAAGGGTAAGGTCCTTGGATTGGTTACGAGTTCTCACGAGGATGTGTTAAAAAAGGTAGTTCCAGAAGACTTTCTTAACTACTTTGACATCGTTCTTACTGGTGAAAAGACCGAGCGAAGGAAACCGCATCCAGAGCCATACTTAAGGGCTGTTAAAGCCCTTAAAGTTTCTGAAAGGGATGTTCTTGCAGTGGAAAACTCACCAGCAGGTGTAAATTCTGCCAAGTCTGCTGGACTTTTTTGCGTAGGAATAACGACTACCCTTGAGCCAGAGTTTTTAAAACCACCTGCTGACCTCGTAGTACCAAATCACTCAGAACTCAGGAAAGTCCTGTTAAATGGCAAGGCGTAATCCTGAAAAAAGGCAATTTCACTATCAGGAATACTTCAGCAGATACGAAAGTCTTATTCCTGACTTTGAAGAGTTCTTGGAGTACCTTCGCACACCTATGCCTCAGTACTTTAGAATTAATACTTTAAAAATAACCACAGAAGCTGAAAAAGAAAGGTTATTAAGCATTCTTAGAGAAAAAGGGGTTGAGTTTGAAAGAGTAAACGAGGTAGAGGAGTTTTACAGGGTTTTGAACAACGAAGAAGTATCTTTGGGTAATCTCAAAGAATACAGTCTGGGATTTATTCATTCCATGACGGTTTCAAGCAGTTTACCTGTTATAGCTCTTGAGCCGAAGCCTGGAGAGGTTATTCTTGACATGTGTGCTGCTCCAGGGGGTAAAACCGGACTTATAGCAATGGTTACAGAAGACAAAGTTTTTCTCGTTTCTAACGACAAGAGAATTGACAGACTTACTGCTCTCGTTTCAAACATAAAACGCTTAGGTATAACTTGTGCAATTACCACGAGGTACAGAGGAGAGCAGTTTCCTTTTGGTATAACCTTTGACAAGGTACTTGTGGATGCGCCGTGTTCTGGTGAAGGAAGGTACAGAATCGGACTTGAAGGGGAAATTTTGTATCAAAAAGGACCTGGAAGAGCAAACATTCCTGCAATACAAAAAGGTCTGCTCGTAAGGGCTTACGACCTCGTAAAACCCGGTGGAATTATAGTTTACAGCACATGTACCATAAATCCTAAAGAAAACGAGGAAGTCGTAGATTACCTTCTCAGAAAGAGGCAGGCTGAGATTCTGGATTGGGAGTCACCTTTTGAATTTTATCCTGGATTAACTGAATGGGAGGAAAGACCCTATCATCCGAGTCTCGTTCTTACCAAGAGGTATTATACTCACAAAATAAAAGCAGTTGGTTTTTATGTTGCAAAGATAAGAAGGATTGCTTAAGAATTCAACTTGTGCTATAATAACTCAGTTGAGGAATTTTCTGAGAAGGGGGTTATTATGTCTGCAGTAGTTGTTGTAGGGACTCAATGGGGTGACGAAGGAAAAGGTAAAGTCGTTGATGTTTTAACTGAAAAGGCAGATTATGTCGTAAGGTTTCAGGGAGGAAACAACGCAGGACACACTCTGGTAATAAATAAAAAAAAGCACATCTTACACTTGGTTCCGTCTGGTGTGTTTCGTGAACACACAACCTGCGTAATTGGAAACGGAGTGGTAGTTGATCCAGAAGTTCTCATAGGTGAGATAGAAGAGTTAAAAAAAGAAGGAATAAAAGTAGGACCAGACAAACTTTTAATAAGTGAAAAAGCTCACACTATAATGCCTTATCACAAAGCTCTTGACATGGCAAGAGAAAACAAGGCAAAAGGCAGAAAAATAGGAACCACCTGCAGAGGAATAGGTCCGTGTTACGAAGATAAGGTTGCGAGAAAAGGTTTTAGACTCGTAGAACTAACTTATCCTGATCACTTTAAAGAAAAGCTTAGAGTCGTACTTGAAGAAAAAAACTTTATATTAAAGTACTTAGACGCAGAGCCACTTAACTTTGACGAAATTTACGAAAAGTATGTGGAATACGGGAAATACCTCAAGGAGTATCTTACTGATGTTTCTTTAGCACTTTGGAATGCAAAGAGACAGGGTAAGAACATACTTTTTGAGGGTGCTCAGGGTACTTTTCTTGACATAGATCACGGAACCTATCCTTATGTAACTTCTTCAAACACGGTTGCAGGGAATGCTTGTTGTGGAGTTGGACTTGGACCAAAGGAAATAGACATGGTTCTTGGTATAGTAAAGGCTTACACCACGAGGGTTGGAGAAGGACCTTTTCCAACAGAGCTTAAAGACGAAATGGGAGAGTTTTTAAGAGAAAGAGGAGGGGAATTTGGAGCAACTACAGGCAGACCCAGAAGGTGTGGATGGCTTGACCTCGTCCTCGTAAAAACAGCAGTAAGGTTAAGCGGGATAAATGCAATTGCAATTACTAAGCTTGATGTTTTAAGTGGGCTTGATTCTATTAAGCTATGCGTAGGATACGAGACCAACGGAAAGAGACTGGAAAGTATTCCTGCTGCTTTTTGGGAACTGGGAAATGTAACTCCTGTTTATGAAGAGTTTAAAGGTTGGAAAGAGGATCTCTCTTCAGTAAAAAGCTTTGAAGAACTTCCTCAGGGTGCAAAAGACTACCTTAAGTTTATAGAAGAATACCTCGGTGTTCCTATTTACATGATTTCTACAGGTCCTGAAAGGGAAAACTATCTTCTTTTAAAGGAGCCTTTTTCAGCTTAGATAACGGACTTCCGTTATGAAAGAAAGGGTACTCATAGCAAACAGAGGCGAAATTGCAATCAGAATAATGGAAGCCTGTAAAGAGCTCGGAATAGACTATGTAGCGGTTTACACGAAAGAGGATGCCGAATCTTTACATGTTAAGTACGCAGAGAAAAAGTATAGAATTTGTGATTACAAAGACATGAACGACCTTCTTGCAGTAGCTGACGAAAGTGGATGTACTGCAATTCATCCTGGATACGGTTTTCTTTCTGAAAACTTCAGGTTTGCAAGGAGGGTAGTAAAGAGAAATAGACCTCTTATTTTTATTGGACCAAGGTGGGAGGCAATAAGAGACCTTGGGAACAAGCTTTTTTTAAAAAAGCTTGCAAGTGAGTTGAACATTCCAGTTATCCCAGGTACTACAGAACCAATATACAATGAAATAGAAGCAGAATTAAAGGCTGAAGAGCTTTTTGAGTGGTTGACCTCTCAAGGGGTTGAGAAACCTTGTGTGTTGGTAAAGGCTGTTGCTGGTGGTGGAGGAATGGGAATTGAGGAAGTAAGAAGCCTTGAGGAGGTAAGACCTGTTTTCAGAAAGATTAGAGCCTATGCCAAGAGACTTTTTGGAGACGAAGGAATAATAATAGAAGCAAAGATTCCTGTTTATCAGCACCTTGAGGTTCAGATACTTGGTACGCCTGAGGGTGAGTATGTACACTTTGGAACGAGAAACTGTACTATTCAGAGTTTAAACAAACAAAAAAGAATAGAAATTGCACCTGGTTTTGATTATAATAAAAATTATAACTTTAATCCAAGGGAGGTAGAAGAAAGGCTTATAAAGTATTCTCTAAAACTTGCAAAGCACTTCAATTACGACAGCGTTGGAACATGGGAGTGGCTCGTTACTCCAGAAGGAGAGATGTATCTGATGGAAGTTAACACGAGAATTCAGGTAGAAAACGAAATATCTGCAAAGATTTCTTTTATAAATGGCAGACAAGTAAACCTTATAAAGGAGCAAATAAGAATAGCTCTTGGAGACAAGCTTGGTTACGAACAAAAGGACATAGTGTTTAAAGGAACGAGTATAGAATACAGACTTATTGCAGAGGACACGAAAAAGGGATTTACTCCTTTAAGTGGAAGGATAAAAAAGTTTAGTTGGACTCCAAAACCCTGGCTTACTATTCGCACCCATGTGCCAACTGATAAAGAATACGAGATTCCAACTCAGTTTGATCCTAACCTTGCTCTTGCAATAGTATATGGAGAAAGCTTTGAAGAAGCAAAAAAAAGAGGGCTTGAGTTTTTGGAGGATGTGATAATAGAAGGAGAGACGAGCGAGGGAGAAGATCTCAAGACGAACATACCGTTTTTAAAGGAAAAGACTCACGAGATTTACGAATTTGTTGAGGGCTAAAGTTTTATGAAGATAGAGTGGCACAAAAAGCTCAAGTACTTGTTAGATACAGCAATTTACATAAGAGACATAAAGGGTGAAGATTTTCTTGGAGTAAGTGACCTTTTAAAGAGGATAGAAGACGCTTATGAAAACTTTTATTCCTTTGACTCAAAGGAGATGGAAATACTCTTAGAGAGTTTTGAAAGAGATGTAAACAGACTGCTTCTTGAAGCAGAAAAGAGTCTTACTCCTTACGAGATCGTTAAGATAGTTAGACATCCTCAGAGGTTTACGCTTCAGGACATCCTTGAAAATGTTTATGACAGTTACATGGAGCTTGGAGGTGAAGGAGAGTTAAACATTGATCCGGCTATAGTTTGTGCAAAAGCAATGCTCATAAGAAAGGTAGGTAAGGACTATTACTTTCATCAGGTAATGGTGATAGGACACGAAAAAGGGCACGGAGAGGAATTCAGGCAGGGTGGAAGTGCCAAGCCTTGGGGTAATGAAAAGGCTCTTAGATACATGAAAATGGCAGAAACAGAAGGAATTCCTATACACTTTTTTATCTTTACTCCTGGAGCTTATCCAATTGAAGACTATCCAGGTGCAGCTCAACAGATTGCGAGAAATCTTTACTACATGGCAAAGTTAAAAGTTCCAACTGTTGCATTTATTTCTGAAGGAGGTTCTGGTGGAGCAGAGGCTATAGGTCTTGCAGACATAAGACTAATGGCTGAAAAAGGCTATTACTCTGTTATAAGTCCAGAAGGAGCAGCAGCAATAGAAGCAAAACTCAAAGAAGGCAGACCTCCGAGGGAACTCGTTGAAAAGTGTGCAAGAGCTCTCAAGCTCACTGCTGAAGACAACTTAAGGTTTGGAACCATAGACAAAGTAATTCCAGAGCCACCACTTGGAGCAAGACAAAGGGATTACGAATTTTTCAGAAAGCTAAAGGTTGAGCTTATAAGAGCAACAGACGAGGTTGTGCTTCAAACCCGTAGTATGAAACTTCTAAGAAAGTACGCTCTTTCAAAACAGGAAGGAGAAGACTTTAAGTACTTCGTTAATTGGGAGCTTAACGAAGACGAAGTAGAGGTTTTGATTGAAAATAGGTACAAAAAGTACAGAAAAATGACTCAATGGGCTGTTAATCAGCCAAAGAGCTTTATCAAGTCAGTTATAGAAGCAGGACAAAACTTTGGACTCAAGTTTGCCAATGAGTTTAAGTACAAAATTTTAAAGAAAGGACACAAGAGTTTTAAGAAGTTTCTTGACGAATTAACCAGTGAGTCTTCACTATTGTTAAAACCCGTATCAGATCCGGTAAAAACCGTATATAATCTGATAGTAGGTGGTAAGGCTTCTGTACCAAAACCACCAGAAGCTATGCTTGAAGAGGACACGACCACTTATGTAAGTCCTCTTGCTCTTGAAGACAGAACAGTCACCTGCCCAATGGCTGAAAAGTGCGGTTGTCCTGATATCTGGGTTCCAGATCTTTACGGTGAATTTTGCGGAGTTTGTCCGAATTGTGGATATCACTTTCCCTTAGAGTACAAGTGGTACTTAAACAACATCTTTGATAAAGGCAGTGTAAAGATGTTTAACGAGGACATAGCCTCTGGTAATCCTCTTGAATTTGAGGGATACGCAGAAAGACTAAAAACAGCAAGAGAAAAAACCGGGCTTAAGTCTGCTTTACTTTCTTTTGAAGCAAAGATAGGGGGTATATCCTTAGTAGTTGTAATGCTCGTTGCAGAATTTAGACAAGGAACATTTGGGGTTGCAGAAGGGGAGAAGTTTATAAGGGCTATAGAGCTTGCAAGGATTACGAGAAGACCTTTTCTTGCACTTATTCACACTACAGGAGGTATAAGGATTCACGAAGGGACATTGGGTGTGGTACAGATGCCGAGGTGCACGATGGCTGTAAGGGAATATGTTGACGAGGGAGGACTTTACATCGTTGTTTACGACAACAACTCTTACGCAGGACCTGTAGCAAGTTTTCTTGGTGCTGCTCCGTATCAATTTGCTCTTAAGTCAACCAGACTTGGTTTTGCAGGTCCAAGGGTTATAAGAGAAACTACTGGGCAGGATGTTCCACCTGATTATCACAGTGCAGAAAACGCCTTAAAAAGAGGACACATACAGGGTATATGGGACAGAAGAGAGCTTAGAAAAAAGCTTTTTACTGCACTTTTAACTATGGGTGGTAAAAACCTATACTACAGGTAAAAAAATGAAGTTAGAGTATCAAAACCTAAACAAACTTTTACAAAAGCTAAGAGCAAATCCTTACAAAGTGTTTGATGTAATCACTCCTCACACCGGGTACATAAGGGAGTTTAAAGTAAAAGAAGGAGATCAAGTTAAGGGTCCGTCTGGTAAGTGGCTTGAAAAACCAGGTACCCCTCTTTTTGTCCTTGAAAGAGAAAGAAATCCTAAGATTATAAGAGCACACATAGACGGAATAGTAGAGGGGTTGAGAACAGACCTTTTGAACAAGTTCGTAGAGGCAGAAGAGGTTATTTTAAAGATAAAACACCCTCTTTCTCAGGACGAGGTAATAGGAGAAGTGTTGCTTAGTGCTCTTTACATAGTAAAGGCTCCTGAAACTGCAAGGTATGTTTTAAGTCCTTCTCTTTCTGCAAGGATTGAAAGAGAGGGGCTTGGAAAGGTAAAGATTAAAAAAGGGGATGAGCTTTTGGTGATGACCTTTATGAAAAGAGAAACTCCGATTTACTTTGATCAGGAAGGAGAGTATGTAATCTACAAACTTTACTTCTCACCTTTTCAGCTCGTCCAAAGAGGAGAACCTCTCGTGGGCTTGTGTCCTGAGAAACAACTGCCTTATCTTCAAAAAATAATAGAGAGAATAAAAGAGGAGTGGGGAGAGTTTTAGAATTTCACAAGTACTTTCCAGAGCTTGGTGACGAGATATGGTACTTTCCCAGGCTTAAGAGGACTTTTCCCATCTTAAAAAAACTCATAGAGGTTTTTCCTCAAAGAGCAAATGGAAGAATTATATGGGCAGGGGTTTTAACTCAGGCAAAAGGTAGGTTTGCAAGAAAGTGGTTTGCTTCTGAAGGTGGGCTTTGGATAGGTATTTCCGTGTATGATGAGTTTTTCCCAGAAACAAAAGGACTTATTCCTTTGATTTTTGGATTAGCTATAGTTAAAACTTTGGTAGAATTTGGAGTGGAAAGGGCAAGAGTTAAGTGGATAAACGATGTTCACCTAAACGGAAGAAAACTTGCTGGGGTACTTATTGAGAAGTTTAACGAGTGGTTTTTAATAGGAATAGGAATAAATGTTAACAACAGTCTGCCTTACGGAATTCCTGCTACGAGTATAAAAGAGGTGATAGGAAAAGAACAACCACTTCCAAGGGTATTTGACAGACTAATTAAGTGGATAAGAGAGTACTTAGGATTTTTAAGGTATTACGAAAGGTGTTTGCAAGAGGAAAAAGAGGTTGAAAACATAGTAATTAACGACTTTTTGAGGTATTCAGACACTATTGGTAGGTGCGTATATTACGCTTACGATACAGAGAAAGACGATGGAATAATAGGGATTGCAGAGGCTCTTACTCCTTTAGGAAGCCTCGTATTAAAGACGAAAGAAGACAGGATAGAGGTTAATTCTGGAGAGATTATTTACCTCTGGTAAGTTCCAAAGCGAGCTCAAGGGCAGAGAGAAAACTTTCTTCGTTTGCTATTCCTTTGTCTGCTATGTCGTAAGCAGTTCCGTGGCAGGGAGAGGTTCTCACGATGGGAAGTCCAAGAGTTATGTTTACTCCGTCTTCAAAGTGAAGAAGTTTAAAAGGAATAAGTCCTTGATCGTGATAAAGGGCTATGACGAGCGGGTATCTGCCTTTATAAGCCCAATAAAACAGGCTGTCAGAGGGGAAGGGTCCTTCAAGAGGAATCCCAAAGGTTTTACACTTTTCAACTGCTTTTGATATTACTTCTATTTCTTCTGTACCAAGAAGCCCTCCTTCTCCTGCGTGAGGATTTAGCCCACAAATAGCCATTTTTTCAGGCTTTTTCTTAAGTTTTTTGAGAAACTCCCAGGACAATCTGGCAACGCTAATAATTTTTTCTTCTGAAATTTTGTAAGGAACTTCTTTTAAAGGGATGTGAGTGGTTACCAAAGAAACTATTATGTCCTTACTGTAAAAACACATTACATACTCTTTAGCTCCAAGTTCTTTTGCAAGCCAGTCTGTGTGTCCTGCATAAGGAATATTTGCCTTTTCAAGCCCTTCTTTACTTACTGGAAGCGTGACGATAGCCTTTATTTTCTTTTGCTTTGCAAGCTCAAGGGCTTTTTTTATGTATTCAGCCATTGCCTTATAGCCTTCAATCGTTGGATGTCCTGGTGAAATCTTAAGTGAGGAGACGCTGAGTACTTCTACTTCCTTAGGAAGTTTTAAGTTGAGGAATTTTTCTCTATCTTGAATAACGCAATTATCACCGATTACGAGGAGTTCTTTAAGGGCAGAGGGATTTTTTTTCTTTAGTTTGTTAAGTCCTTTTATCAGGACTTCAGGACCAATTCCTGCAGGACACCCAAGAGTTATTGCTACTTTCATTTTTCGTCCCTCCTTTTAAAATATAATATTAAAATTTTATCACTCAAATACGAGATTACGATTTAGTTTTTATCACTGATGATTTATATTGACAAATTTGGATTTTAGGATATTTTATGGGAAAAATCTTTTTCAGGAGGCGTCTTGTGTTTGCAGTAATTAAGACTGGTGGAAAGCAGTACATCGTTAGACCTGGTGATAGAATTAAGGTTGAAAAAATTGAGGGAAACATTGGAGATACCGTAGAAATTAAAGAGGTTCTTCTCGTTAACAAAGACGGAGATCTTAAAATTGGAACTCCTTTTGTAGAAGGAGCAAAAGTAGTTGCGTCTATTTTAGAGCAGGGTAAGGCTCCCAAAGTTATAGTTTTCAAGAAAAAGGCAAAAAAAGGATACAAGAGAAAAAGAGGACACAGACAGTATTATACTTTGCTTGAAATAAAAGAAATAGCTTAAAACAGGAAAAACAGGAGGTAAACATGGCTCATAAAAAAGCTGGTGGATCCTCAAGGAACGGGCGTGATTCACATTCAAAGCGCCTTGGAGTAAAGAGATACGGTGGACAATTCGTAAAGGCTGGAGAAATTATAGTAAGACAAAGGGGAACGAGAATCCATCCAGGTTTTAATGTAGGACTTGGTAAAGACTACACTATTTTTGCAAAGATTGACGGAGTCGTTAAGTTTGAGAAAAGAGGTGGAAAGAAAATAGTCAGCGTTTATCCAGTGCAGTAAAGTTTCAAAAGAAAACATAAAATTGGGGATCTGTGTTTGGACTGTTTGGAATTTTTTGCTTAGGTTTTTTACTTGGGTCTATCCCATTTGCTCTTATAGTGAGTCTGCCTCAAGGGATAGACCCTCGTAAAGCCGGAAGTGGTAATCCTGGTGCTACGAATGTAGCTCGTCTTCTCGGAAAAAAGTGGGGAGTTCTCACATTCTTAGGTGATTCTACCAAAGGTATTCTTTCTTTATTTATAGCTTACAAGCTACTTCCTTATTTAAACGCTCCTAAGGAGCTCGTTCTTTCAGTTGCAGGTGTTTCTGCTGTTCTTGGGCACATGTTTTCGGTTTTTCTTAAGTTTAAAGGTGGAAAAGGCGTTGCTACTACGGTTGGAGTGTTTCTCGTGCTCGTTCCAAAGGCAATGCTCGTAGGTTTGTTGATTTTCGTATTAGCAGTGGGAATTTCTGGATTCGTTTCAGTAGGCTCTTTATTGATGACAGGAGCTCTTCCTTTTTTAATAATGTTTTTTAAGTACTCTAAAACCTACGCAATAGCAGCAGGAATTCTCGCTGTAATTATATGGTTTAAGCATCACTCCAACATACAGAGACTTCTTAAAGGAGAAGAAAAAACATGGAAAAAGAAAAACTAAAGGGAGTGTTCTTACTTGAGTAGCAACAAGTGGGAAGAACTTTCAGAAATACTTTCTGCTGAAATAAAAAGAGAAATAGCAGAGAACTACTTTGCTGAAAAAGTCTTATTAGAAGAAGAATGGGAAGAATTCAAAAAAGAATTATCAACTCTTAAAAAACTTAATCAAGAGATCCAAACCTGGGCAAAAAGAATTGCTTTATTTTTACAGGACGAAGATCTTTTAAAAGAGTTTGAAAAAGTTACCAGGTTTCCTATTTTTAAGTTTGTAAATCCTGAAGAAATAAGAAGCAAGAAAAAAGAACTTGTAAAAGAGCTTTTTACCTCTTTAAAATTACCTGCGGGTTTTCCAAGACTAATAAAATGCGTAAGGACCATCGTTTGGTGCTACGAAAACATCTGGAAACTTATAAAAGAGTATAAAAAAGAATTTAAAAAAATGCAAAAGTATCACGAAATTTTAAAAGACAAAACAGAGGAGTTCCACAGCAGATACGACATATCTTTTATCTTAAACTTTTTTCACAAGTTAGACGACAAGTCTGTAGAATTTACTACTCCTGAGGATCGGGAAAGACTGCTGGAAGAGCTTGCTAAAAAGATGAGAATTAAAATTCCTCCAGAGATAAAAGAGGAGTTTGCAGAGCTTGAAGAAGTAAGGTCTCCAGAAGCAGTGAGTTTAAGCCTTTGGAAATTAGGTATAAAGGCGTGTAATAGAAATCAAGAGGTAATGGAGGAAGTATTGAGAGTTGCTTCTTAGAAAGGTAAAAAATTACATCCAGAAGTACGAGCTTTTTCAGCATGGAGAAAGGGTTCTTCTTGCTGTTTCTGGTGGGGTTGATTCTATGGTATTGCTTGAAGTCATGGAAGAAGTTGCTAAGGATTATCGCCTTAAACTCTTCGTTTCTCATTTTGATCACAAACTCAGAAAGAACTCAATAGAAGACGCAATTTTCGTGTATAACACCTGTAAAAAGAAAAGGATACCCTGTTTTTTAAGCGCAGCACCAGTTGCAGAGTATGCTAAAAGAGAAGGACTTAGTCTTGAAATGGCGGGTAGGGAATTAAGATACACTTTGTGGAATCGCTTGTGTGCTAAATACGACCTGCAAAAAGTGGTGCTTGCTCATCACTTGGACGACCTTGCCGAAGAAATATTCATGAGGTTAATAAAAGGAACTGGAAAAAGAGGACTTGCAGGAATTCCCATTAAACGAGAGGGAAGAATCGTAAGACCTCTTCTTTTCGTTACTAAAGACGAAATAATAAGTTTTGCAAAACAAAGAGGTATTTCCTGGAGAGAAGACTACACTAACAAGGATCTTAGGTTTTTTAGAAACAAAATAAGACACATATTAATTCCTTTTCTTGAAGAAAAGTTTAATAAAAACTTAAAAAACAGCCTAAAAAAAACCGCTCTTATAATTGCTGAAGAAGAGGAATTAATTGAAGAGCTTGCAAGAGAAAAGTTTAGAGAAATCGCGTTTTCTTACGAAGGAGAGCTTGCTCTTAAGTTTTACGAGCTAAAAAAACTGCATCCTGTGTTAAGAAAAAGGATTTACTTTATTGCCTTTAAACAGGCTGGAGTTCCACTTTTTAGAATTGGTTTTTCTCACATAGAGGCAATTGAAACCCTCGTGGTTTCAAGAGCAAGAGGACCTGTTTACTTACCAGGTGACTTTAAGGTTTATCGTGGTCCTGGATACATTACTATTACCAAAAAAGTTTTTGCATTACCCTATTTTGAGTTAACTGTATCTGAAGAAGGAACTTACGAATTGCCTACCGGGCAGGTTCTAAGAGTTTATAAAAAACGAATAACCCAAGACATGATAACTCCTTTAAACAGTATGACTTTTTCAGCAGAAGTTTTGGATTTTCCTTTTATAATTAGGAGAAGAAAACCAGGAGACAGAATTTTTTACGAAAAAGTCGGACACAAAAAACTTAAGAAGTTTTTTATGGAACAGGAAGTACCTGCGTTTTTAAGAGACAGAGTTTTAATAGTAGAGCACAAAGGGAAAATAATTGGAGTTTGGGGACTTTACATCCATCCAGAGTACAAAGTTAAAGAAGACACTAAAGAAGTAGTAGTCTTACAACTCGGGGAAACCTATGGAGAAAGAATCTCTTAAGTTTGATCCTAAAGAAGTTATAGAAGAGGGTATCTGGGTTAGAGATTACTTACTAAGAGCTACTGAAGACGGTATGTTTTTGTATGTTGAGTTTGACGAAAAAGACAAAGATTTTTTAGAAAACTTCTTAAAAGACTGGAGAAACTTAAAAATAGAACTCAAGGCATTGGGTTTTTGTGGGATACTGGAAGATCCTTTAGTAAAAAGCGGAGTAATCTTCGTAGGAAGGGGAAAACCAGCAGAGGCACCTCAACCGTCCTTAATAGAGTTTCTCGGAGAATTTAAAAAGTACTTTGAAGACCCTGCAGTATTTTCAAAAGGTTTCAGGAAATTTATTTGCGTAAAAAAAGACCAGGCAATTGGCAAGTGGATACCTGCAAAAGAGGGAATTCCTGGAAAAGATGTCTTTTGTAGAGAAGTCCCTCCACCTAAGAAAACAGAAGAAGATTGCCAGCTTTCAAACGAGCTTTTCGTTGACGAAAAGGGATATGTCAGAGCAAAAGTCTCTGGTGTACTTCTACTTGAAGGAAGAAAACTTCGCATAGAAGAAGAGTACGAAGTAAGAGGAGATGTGGATCATTCTATCGGAAACATAAGGTTTTGTGGAAAAAAGCTTACTATAAACGGAGATGTTAAGTACGGATTTAAGGTAGAAGTTGAAGAAGGAGATCTGGAGTTAAACGGTGGTACTGAAAATAAGGTCTATATATTCGTAAAAGGAAACTTTGAGTGTAGTGGAATTATTAGAGGAGAAGAAACTTTGGTAATAGTAAAAGGAGATGCCAAGGTAAAGGCTGTTGAATTTGCAAAACTTGAGGTAGAAGGAGAGCTTTTGGTTAACGAGTACTTAATATTTAGCAATGTTCAGTGCTTAGGAGAATTTAAGGCAGTTGAAGGTAAGGGAATGGTTTATGGGGGAGAAGTAAAGGCAAAGGGTAACATAGAGCTAAAAGAGGCAGGTAACGAGACGCAAACCCCTACGAAAATAATAGCAGGGCATCATCCCAAAGTTATAGGTTCGTACTTAAGAATTTTGCAGGAGAAGTTACTTATAGAGGAAACTTTAAAAAAACTTCAAAAAGGAATATGTCTTGGAAACAAGCTAAAACAAGAGGGAAAACTTGACGAAAAAAAGAAGCAAATTCTTCGTCAAATAGAGGAGCAGTTTGAGCTTTACACTTACAAGCTTGAGAGTTTGGAAGAAAGGCTTGGAGAGTTAAGAAAAGAGATGGCAGAGCTTAAGACGAGGGTGATAAAGGTTTGGAGCAAGGTTTATCCAGGAGTAACAGTAGGAATTGCTGATAGCCAGAGAACTATAGCAGAAGAAACCCAAGGACCGATTAAGTTCAAACTTGAGGCATCCATTATTCAAATATCCTCACTAAAGTAAAAAGTTGTTATTGAATTTAAAAAAATTTGTAATAAATTAAAAAGTTGAGCAAATAACAAAATTTTGTAGGAGGAAAGGAGAATAGATGCAAAAACTGGGAAAAGCCCTTCTCGTATGGGTAATAATAGGAATAATCCTAATTCTTGCTTACAACTTTTTTTACAATCAATCTTTTTATCCGGTTACGAGTGTTAGTTATACGCAGTTTTTAGAAAAGGTCAAAAAAGGAAAGATAAAAGAGGTTATCATACAAGGAGACAAAGTTACTGGTATATCTAAGACAGGAGAAAAACTTTTAACATACATTCCAAGGGACAACCAGTTTATACCTCTTTTGAAGCAAAAAGGCGTAAACATAGTAGTTAAACCTGAAAGCCAGAACAACTGGTTTACGAACTTTCTTATTTCGTGGTTACCTTTTATAATTCTTATTTTGCTGTGGTTTTTATTTTTAAGGCAGATGCAACCTGGGAACAAGCCGTTTTCTTTTGCACGAAGCAGAGCAAGGCTTATAAAAGAAGGGGAAAGCAAGGTAACTTTTAAGGATGTTGCAGGAATTGAGGAAGCAAAAGAGGAGTTACAGGAGGTAGTAGAGTTTCTCAAAAATCCTCAGAAGTTTACGAGGCTTGGAGCAAGAATTCCCAAAGGAGTTTTACTTATAGGACCACCTGGAACAGGAAAGACGCTTCTTGCAAAAGCAATAGCAGGAGAGGCAGGAGTTCCGTTTTTTAGTATAAGTGGTTCTGACTTCGTGGAGATGTTCGTTGGAGTCGGAGCTGCAAGAGTAAGGGATCTTTTTAATCAAGCAAAGTCTCATGCACCGTGTATAATTTTTATTGACGAGATTGACGCAGTTGGAAGGCAAAGAGGAGCAGGACTTGGAGGTGGACACGACGAAAGAGAACAAACTCTTAACCAGCTTCTCGTTGAAATGGATGGTTTTGACAGTGCAGAAGGTATAGTAGTAATAGCTGCAACCAACCGTCCAGACATTCTTGATCCTGCACTTTTAAGACCTGGTAGGTTTGACAGACAGGTAGTGGTTCCACCACCTGATGTAAATGGTAGAGAGGCTATTCTTAGACTTTACGCTAAAAAGTTTAAGGTTGCTCCTGACATAGACTTTAAGGCGATAGCAAAAGCTACTCCAGGTTTTACAGGAGCAAATCTGGAAAACATGATGAACGAAGCAGCTCTTATTGCTGCAAAAAAGGGTAAAGACAGAATTGAAATGGAGGACATAGAAGAAGCTAAGGACAAGATTTTAATGGGTAAAGAGAGAAAAGGTTTTATTTTAAACGAGGAAGAAAAGAAGATAATAGCTTATCACGAAGCTGGACATGCTCTGGTTGCTTACTACTTACCTGATCCGGATCCTGTTCACAAGATAAGCATAATTCCAAGAGGACAGGCTCTTGGAGTTACTCAACAGCTTCCAATTGACGACAGACACATTTACACAGAGGACTACCTCCTTAAGAAAATAACGGTTTTACTTGGAGGAAGGGTTAGCGAAGAAATAGTCTTTAATAAAGTCAGCACAGGGGCTCAGGACGACCTCAAAAAGGCTACTCAAATTGCAAAAAAGATGGTGTGCGATTGGGGAATGAGCAAGAGAATAGGTCCTCTTGCCTTTGGAAGAGGAGAAGAGCACATCTTTCTCGGAAAAGAGCTCTTTCAGATAAAAGATTACTCTGAAGAAACCGCAAGAATAATTGACGAAGAAATAAAGAAAATAGTACACAACTGCTACGAAAAGGCAAAAGGTATAATTAATCAATACCTGAATAAACTTCACAGAGTAGCTGAGACATTACTTGAGGAAGAAACCATAGATGCAGAGAAGTTCAAGCTTCTTTTAGAGGGTAATTAAGTAGTATGCCTGAGCCTCTGAGGGTAAGAAACAGGGAATTCGTATGGGAAAAAGGTCCTTACTTTATGGGAATTTTAAATGTAACCCCGGATTCTTTTTCAGACGGTGGAAAGTTCGTTGAGGTAGAACGAGCAGTTAAAAGAGTGGAAGAGCTCGTAAGTGAAGGTGCAGACATCATAGACATAGGTGGAGAGTCAACCAGACCCTTTTCAGATAGAGTGCCTGAAGAAGAGGAACTGAAAAGAGTTATACCAGTTATAAAAGCAGTTAGAGAAAGGTTTCCTGATGTGGTAATTTCAATAGACACCTACAAAAGCAGGGTTGCAGAAGAAGCAATAAAAGCAGGAGCAGACATAGTAAACGACATCAGTGCATTGAGGTTTGATTCCCGTATGGTTGATGTGGTAAAAGACTATCAAACTCCTGTCGTAATTATGCACATGAAAGGTGAACCTAAAACCATGCAGTTAAATCCTGAATACGAGGATGTGGTTAAAGAGGTTTATGAGTTTTTAAAAGAGCGATTGGACTTCCTCGTAGAAAAAGGCGTAGAATTTAACAAAATAATAGTTGATCCTGGAATAGGTTTTGGAAAAAAGTTTGAGCACAACTTAGCACTTTTAAAAAACATTGATAAGTTTAAAAGTCTGGACAGACCAGTTTTACTTGGGCACTCAAGAAAAAGTTTTATAGGAGAAATAATAGGAAAGAAGCCAGAGGAAAGAGACGGAGGCACTGTTGGGGTTTCTATCTTTGCAGTTTTAAAAGGAGTGGACATATTAAGAGTTCACAATGTAGGAATTAACAAGGATGCAATTACCACATTTAAAGCCTTAAATACTTAATTCGGTGTATCGGTTGTGGATGTAATTTTAAATAGATTCTTGGAAGTATTTCATTCTATAACTTGGAGAGATGTTCTTGATATCCTTATAGTTTCTTACATCATTTACAGAATACTTCTTCTAATTCAAGGAAGCCGTGCTTTTCAGATGGCAGCAGGATTAAGTGTGATAGTGCTTCTTTACTTTCTTTCAGACTACCTTCAACTTTTAACCTTAAACTGGCTTTTAAACACCTTTATGTCTTCTATATTAATTTTAATAATTATAATTTTTCAGGACGACATTCGTAAGGCTCTTGCTCAGATAGGAAAACCACCTTTTACCAAAATTCAAACTGAGTTTTCTTATGGTATAGAAGAAGTGGTTAAAGCAGTAACCCATCTTGCAGAAAAGAAAATTGGTGCACTCATAGTGTTTGAAAGAGAGATAAGTCTTAAGGACTACTTAGAAGGAGCAGTTATAATTGACTCAAAGGTAACCAAGGAGCTTTTAATAAGTATATTTTATCCAAAGAGTCCACTTCACGACGGAGCGGTAATTATAAGTAAAGGAAAAATTCTTGCAGCAGGAGTGATACTTCCTCTTTCCACGAATCCTTACATAGCAAAGGACCTTGGTACCAGGCATAGAGCAGCTATAGGAATTACTGAAATCACTGATGCAATTGCAATAGTGGTTTCAGAAGAAACAGGCTACATTTCTCTTGCAGTTAGTGGTAAAATTACGAGAGACATAACACCTGCAACGCTTAGAAAGATGCTTTCACAGCTTCTTGGTTTTGAGTCAAAAGCACCTTGGTGGGTAAGAATAGGCTATGAAATTCAGAAGGGAACATAAGTTAAAAGTAGTTTCTTTTCTTATTGCAACGACTCTGTGGTACCTGGTGGTATGGGGAAAGCCTATTGAAAAAACAGTAGAAATTCCTATTGTTTACAAACCAGTAAATCCTGATTACTTGGTGGAAGTTAATCCTCCAAATGTAATTTTAAAGATAAAGGCTATAAGAAGAGTCTTAAGAAACTTTTCTGAAGCTTCAATCCACATCAAAATTGACATCTCTAAGTATCCTCCAGGAATTTATCAAATAAGGGTTCCTATAGAAAAAATAAATCTTCCTCCAAGCATTCAAATAAAAGAGGTTAGTCCTTCTTATGTAACGGTTATCATAAAGAGAATCGTTAGTAAAAAGGTAAAAGTTAAGCCTGTTTTTGCAGACCTAAAGTTTTTTAAAAATACTACATTTAAGATTGAACTTCAGCCTCAATATGTTAGTGTAAGAGCACCTGAAGATGTAATAAAAGACCTAAAAGAAGTCTATACAGAGCCCATAAACTTTATAAAATTAAAAATAACAAAGAAGATGAAGGTTAAAGTCGTTATGCCTATAGGAAGCATAAGCGTAACTCCGTCTTATGTGATGGTATTTTACAAAGAGGAGGGGAAGAAATGAGGAAGCTATTTGGAACAGACGGAATAAGAGGTGAAGCAAATGTATTTCCTATGTTACCAGAAATAGCCTTACAAGTAGGAAGAGCTATAGGCTACCTATTTAAAAACGCAAATTCTCACCAGGGTAAAGTGATAATTGGTAAGGACACGAGGCTTTCTGGATATGTGTTTGAGTCTGCCCTTGTTGCAGGGCTTTGTTCTATGGGGGTTTCTGCCTGGCTTATAGGTCCTCTTCCAACCCCTGCAATAGCATTTTTAACCAAGGACATGAGGGCAGACGCAGGTATAATGATTTCAGCTTCACACAATCCTTATTACGACAACGGAATAAAGGTTTTTGATAAAAGTGGTTTTAAGCTTCCTGACGAAATGGAGAAAAAAATAGAAGAGCTTATTTTTGACGAGGAATTTAGCAAAGTGAGAAAGTACAAAGACGAGCTTGGCAGAGCTTATAGAATAAAGGACGCAATAGGAAGGTACGCTGTTCACCTTAAGTCAGTCGTGCCTTCCCGAATAAACTTTGAGGGGATAAGGGTGGTTATTGATTGTGCAAACGGAGCAGCTTATCAGATAGGACCTCAAACTTTAGAAGAGCTTGGAGCAGAGGTAATTGCAATTGGATGCAGTCCAAACGGAATAAACATAAACGACGGTTGTGGAGCGCTTTATCCTCAAAAACTTATAGAAAAGGTGTGGGAAACGAGAGCAGATGTGGGAATAGCTCTTGATGGAGACGCGGACAGAATCGTGGTGGTTGACGAAAAAGGAAATCTAATAGACGGAGACGACCTAATTGCGCTCTTTGCAAGTGACTTCAAAGAAAAAGGACTCCTTGGAAATCCAACGGTTGTCGGAACGGTAATGAGTAATCTTGGTCTTGAGAAGTTTTTAAATTCACAGGGTATTTCTTTTGTAAGAACTCCTGTAGGAGACAGATATGTAGTGCTGAAGATGAGGGAAATAGGTTCTATACTTGGAGGAGAAACATCAGGGCACATAATCTTTCTTGACAAGGCAACCACAGGAGACGGGCTTCTTACTGCACTTAGACTCATTTCTATTATGAAAGAAAGAGGAAAGCCCCTTTCAGAACTCGTAAGACTGTTTGACAAGTATCCTCAGATAATAAAAAATGTAAGGGTAAAGGAAAAGCTTCCTCTTGAAGAGATTTCAGGAATAGAGGAGGTTTTGAAAAAGGCTGAGGAAAAGCTAAAAGACAAAGGCAGGATAGTGGTGAGACCCTCTGGTACAGAGCCAAAGTACAGGGTAATGGTTGAAGGAGAAGAAGAAGCACTCGTTCAGGAGCTTGCTGAATACATAGCAGACTTTATAAGGGGTAAGCTTGGTTGTGAAGAGGGATAAAACGCTGTTTTTTTTGATCTTAGGTGTTTTACTTTTGATTTTAGGAATAGTTTTAAAAGGATACGACTTCGTACACATTCGCGCTTCAACTGTGTGTCTTTCTTGCATGGGTTTTGGTGGATAGTTTTTGGAGGAGAGCTTGCAGAAAAAGAGACTTTTGTGTCAGACGGGTTTTTTCTTTGTTCACAACGGATACCTTGGATTTATTTTTTCAGGAAGTATTTACACCGGATTTTTTAAAAGGGTATGTGCTCCTGGATTAAATTGTGCCTCGTGTCCTGCTGCACTTTTTGCCTGCCCTATAGGAATTTTACAAAACTTTTTGGCGTCTTTAAAAGTTTTTAACTTTAAGTCTCTCGTGTCTATTGGTTCTTACATATTGGGATTTTTTTTGCTTTACGGAGCAATTTTTGGAAGACTTATTTGTGGATGGGTTTGTCCGTTTGGTTTTATTCAGGATCTGCTTTACAAAGTACCTTTTTTTAAAAAAAGATTAATTACCTCTTTGACCTTGCAGAGAGCTATAAGAGTGCTCGTACTTTTTACTGTGCTCGTTTTTCCTTGGTTGTTTTTAAATTCTATTGGAATTGGAGAAGAAACCTTTTGTAAGTACATATGCCCTTCTGGAACGCTTTTAGCTGGGCTTCCAAACATTGCACTTCATCCCTCTTTTACCTCTATGATAGGTAAAGTTTTTTGTTTAAAACTATTTGTCTTATTCGTGGTGATCGTAGGAGCTATCGTTGATCAGAGGTTTTTCTGTAAATATGTGTGTCCTCTTGGATTTATTTACGGCTTTTTTAATAGCATGAGTATTTTTAGAGTAAAGCACATTGCAGAAAAGTGTAACGATTGTAAGATGTGCACGAGAGTTTGTCCTGTTGGAATAGATCCAAGGACGCAGGTTGATACTGTGGAGTGTATAAGGTGTCTTAATTGTGCTAAAGTTTGTAAAAATCAGGCAATAATTTACGGATTTAACTTGAAAGATGTATCCGAAGCTGAAGTTAAGTAAAAAAGGAGCTTACTTATTTTTAAAGGGTGGACTCTGGATTCCAAGAGATTGCATTTTAGAATTTTCTAAGGCTAAAGCTGAGTTAGAACCTGGAAGCCTCGTCAAAATTCTTTCTCCAGAAAGTCACTTCCTCGGGATAGGTTACTTCAATCCTGAAGTTTATTATTGTTTAAAGGTTTTAACTAAGGAAGATGTTCTCATTGATAAAAAATTTTTCGTTGAAAGATTTAAGAGGTGTCTTGAATTAAGAAAAGAGTTTTATAAAGAAAGAGTGTTTAGGCTGGTTTTTGCTGAAGGAGATTATTTACCGGGTCTTATCGTGGATGTGTTTGAAAGCGTGGTAGTAATTCAGAGTCACACTAAAGGAATTGAAAACTTGTTAAGAGTTATAATTGAGGCGATAGAGGAAGTTTTAAATCCTAATGCAGTAGTATTAAAAAATGATCACTCAAAAAGGTCTGAAGAGGGACTTAAAAGTTATGTAAAAGTAGTAAAAGGAGAAGTAAAGGATCCTCTCTGTATTGAAATAGACGAAATCAAGTTTTTAGTTCCGATTTTATCCGGGCAGAAAACGGGATTTTTTCTGGATCAAAGGGAAAACAGAAGATTCGTTGCAAGGTTTTCAAAAGACAAGGTGGTGATAGATGCGTTTTGTTATACAGGAGGATTTGGTTTTTATGCCTTAAAAGCAGGGGCAAAAAGGGTGTTTTTCTTGGACAGGTCTTCTTTTGCTCTTGAGTTAGTTGAAGAGGGATTAAAACTCAACCGCTTTTCAGGAGGGATAGTGGTTGAAGGAGATGTTTTTAATAACTTAAGACAGTTTACCCGAAGTGATCTCGTGGTAGTTGATCCACCAGCTTTTATAAAAACGAAAAAGGCTTTTAAAGAGGGAATAAAGAAGTACAAGAGGCTTTATCAGATTGCAACAAGTGTAGTAGAAAAGGGATGTGTTTTGGGTTGTTCTTGTTCAAGTTTTTTAAGTCTTGAAACTTTAAAAGACATAGTTAGTACTTCGGCTTTAAGTCAGGGTAAAAATGTAAGTGTAATTTATCAGTTTAAACATCCTCTGGATCATCCAATTAATACCTGGGTCCCGGAAACTGAGTATTTAAAAGCAGTCATGGTTTATCTTTTTTAAAAAATCTATAAATCTTTAGCTAAATTATTGAAATTTTTTATTGGAAATTTTTTCCATACCAGTATAAAATTAGTAAAAATTTGAGAAGGAGATTTAAATGCAGAAAGTTGATGCGAGAGGGCTTCCTTGTCCGCAGCCGGTTATAAAGACTAAGGAAGCTCTTGAGCAGGTAGGGGCTGGTGAAGAGGTAGAAGTTCTTCTTGACAACGAGACATCTTTAAATAATGTTAAGAAATTCGTTACTGCTCAGGGACACGAGATCGTAAGTCTTGACAAAAAAGACGGAGAATTTATTTTAAGAATAAAAAAGACTTCAGGAACTGTAAAAAAGGATGTTCCGATAACCTGTGAACTTCCATCTTCTAAAAAAGAAAAAGGGCACTTTATTATAATAGCAACAGACATTATGGGACCTGAAAGAGAGCTTGGTAAGATATTAATGAAGGCTTTTTTTGAGACGATGTTAGTTCACGAGATGCTTCCAAGTAGGATTTTTTTGATGAACAGAGGAGTTTTTCTTTCTACATTAGAAGAGGACTTTATAAAACTTTTAAAAGAGCTTGAAAAAAAGGGAGTAGAGATTTTTACCTGTGGAACCTGCTTGAAGTATTTTAATTTAGAGGATAAACTTAAAGTAGGACACAGAGCAGGAACGGATGTTTACTTAGAAGGGATTTTTTACTTTGACAAAACCGTGTGGATAGGGTAGGAGGTAAGTTAATGAAAGTAGCGGTGGTTATGGGAAGTGATTCAGATTTTGAGGTAATGGAAGATGCTATAGAGGTTTTGAGAGATTTTGGGATAGAGTGTGAGGTTTCTATAATTTCTGCCCACAGAACCCCAGAACTTGCTATGGAGTTTGCAAAAACAGCAGAATCAAGAGGAATAGAGTTAATAATTGCTGGAGCCGGGTGTGCAGCTCACTTACCTGGTGTAATTGCTTCTTTAACCACTTTACCAGTTATAGGAGTACCAATTAAGGCAAAACCTCTTAAAGGTATAGATGCTCTTCTTTCTATAGTACAAATGCCACCTGGAATACCTGTTGCTACTGTAGGAATTAATGCTTCCAAAAATGCAGGACTTTTAGCAGTTCAAATGTTATCTTTGAAATATCCTGAATTAAAAGAAAAAATTAAAAACTTCAGAAACGAAATGAAAGAAAAAGTTATAAAAAAGAACAAAAAGTTAGAAGAGGAGGGATTTAAGACTTTTCGTTCTTAGTCACATCAATCTCCTGCCTGTCCTTTCCTCCCCCTGCCCCCTCCCTCCTTCCTTCTTTCTTTTAAATTGACTTATGGACAGGTGCCAGCACCACTTTCATCTCTAATTAAAGCTCTGTCAGTTTGAAAGATAATTTTATAATAATTATCTCCGTCAGTTATGCAGATACTACCACTTGTTACTGCTAAACCTTTGGGATCAAATACGATACAATTGTAACCTGTAGGGAACAAATTACCAATGTTAAAAGTTAACCAATCGTCTTCAGACAAAAGAGAATTAATAAGAGTTCCATTAGTGCAGGTTGGACCCGCACAGCTATCCATGTCATATACTTCAATTTTACAAGAAGTTCCTGTACAGGTAGTTGAAAGTCCGTTTAAACAAACCCATACATAAGCAGTCCTTTCAATAGCTTTAGCTCTTGCCCATTCTGCAATACTTTTTAGTTCAACTTCGTAATTATTAAACTTGTAAGTTTTGTAATATTTAGTAAGCATGGGGATGCCGATAATCAAAACGATTGAAATTATGGCAAGAGCTATAAGAATTTCTATAGTTGTAAAAGCTTTTTGTTTTTTCATGGCACTTAATTAAAAATTAACTTTATTTAAAGTTATAATAAAACTTTAAAAAATTATGTCAAGAGATGTATTTAGCTTCACCAAAACCAAGGATTGGAAAAAATATAAAAGGTAAAAAGGTCAATCCTAAACCAAAAGCAGTGCTTTTACCAAAATTTTTAGCAACATTTATACTCACTATAAGAGCAATTATTAAGTTAACGAGGGGAATAAGGTACAATAGTATCCACCAACCGGGTTTTTTTGCGATTTTAATCAAAATGTAAGTATTATAAATAGGTATCATACTTGCCCAGCCTGGTTGGTTTGCCTTTTCAAATACTTTCCACATTCCTATAAGAGTTAAAATAGTGAGGAAAAGATTACTAACATCTATCACATAATAGACTACTTTAACTTCTTGCATAAAGACTCCTCTTTAAGTTGGAGTAGAACTATATAATAAAGCCTTTTAAAAATATTTTCAACTTTTTGAGAAAAATTTTGGGAAATTTTAAGATTGATTTTGATTAATATGTATATAGAATAGGATAAAAGGAGGGAATTATGAAAAGATTAATTTGGTTCACTTTAATTATAGTTTTTTTAATTTCAGGATGTTATCTCGTGTTTAACGAGAAAACGGATTCTACTTCTATTACTGTAACTATTGGAAAAAATGCAACGAATGCGACTTTTCAGCAAAAGATAGAGGCTTTAAAGCAGGAAGTATTTAGGTCTTCTGACTATTCTGAAGGAGACAAGGTAGCATTACTTGCTTTAATAGATTCAGCCAGTGCAAATAACACTATAGAATTTTTTGACGAATATTGTAAGGATCTTGAAAACTTTCATTTTAATGAAGAGGCATCTGCAATCTTAGGGGACATTTGTACTGAGGTTAAGAGCGTTTCTTATCGTATTTCTACTTTAATCAACTTCTTGGGAAGCTACTTTCCTGATCTTATTCAGGACTTAAGTACTTTAAATGCTTCTTGGATTATTCCAGAGGTATATTCCAGCCCGGTATGGGGAGAGGCGGAATTCTGGTGTGATTATTATCCGTATCCACCTTATTGCTGGAAGTAAAGAAGCAAATTTTTGGCAAACACGGGGGGATCTTCGGCTCCCCTCGTGTGGTTATTGGATCAAGCAGTACCAGGACATTTTATTTCAAATTCTCATTTTTAAGTAAAAATTACATTAGCATCAATTACTATCGTGTTTTTCTGTAAAGACATCTGCTATAACCTCTTTTTCCATTTGAATTACATCTTCTTAAGTTTGATAAATTCTTTCTCAGGCAATATTTTTTACTCCTAATTCATACTTCCTCCATTGTATCTATTTGTAAAAGGGCGGTATAAAAACCAAGAAAAGTTTTAGATTTTAAGCAGTGTGTAAACTGTATCAATCAGAAAAGCATAACTTGCCTCGTCCTTCTTAGGGTAGGCTCAAAACCTGCAAATCTTGAGAATGCTTTAGACCCAAGTAATCCGTTTCAAATCCTCTTAGGTAGGCTCAAAACTGACGGAGTTTTGCAAAAATTAAGTTTCTGCGGCTGACAGTTTCAAATCCTCTTAGGTAGGCTCAAAACTAATACTTATTTTACAATAAAAGCTATTAATAAAGAGTTTCAAATCCTCTTAGGTAGGCTCAAAACGGGGAAGATGCTAGTGAATGCAAATGGTGTAAAAGCGTTTCAAATCCTCTTAGGTAGGCTCAAAACCACTTGAGCGTGAAGGAGTTGATTATCCTTACGTGGGTTTCAAATCCTCTTAGGTAGGCTCAAAACCAGGTAAGACTCAAGGTGAATTAATTTCCGAGTTGGGTTTCAAATCCTCTTAGGTAGGCTCAAAACGGAGGATATATATGGTTAATATTGAAAAAGTAAAAAACTGTTTCAAATCCTCTTAGGTAGGCTCAAAACTTCAGCTGGGGGGAAGAAATTTGTTGTTTATGGAAGAAGTTTCAAATCCTCTTAGGTAGGCTCAAAACGGAATTTGAAAAGCATTCAGAAAAAGAATTGAGAAAAGTTTCAAATCCTCTTAGGTAGGCTCAAAACTTAATAAAATCTTTTTCAATTTGTTTACTGAAATTAGTTTCAAATCCTCTTAGGTAGGCTCAAAACCACTTTTTCTATCCAGAACCCATGGAAAAATTTTCTGTTTCAAATCCTCTTAGGTAGGCTCAAAACAGAAATTGCCCAGAAGGGAGATCCTAAGAAGCTGAATGGTTTCAAATCCTCTTAGGTAGGCTCAAAACCCGTGGCGAGGGAGAGCATTTTGCTCTCCCTCTCAAGTTTCAAATCCTCTTAGGTAGGCTCAAAACAAAAAAGAAGGAGGGGGGAAAAGATGATGAAAGAGAGTTTCAAATCCTCTTAGGTAGGCTCAAAACTATGCAATTTGCAATCTGGACATTCAGAAGAAACTTGTTTCAAATCCTCTTAGGTAGGCTCAAAACAAAAATGATATTATTTATTTATTAGCATTATTAGAATAGTTTCAAATCCTCTTAGGTAGGCTCAAAACTGTAATTTAAAGTTTCTCTTGCCAATTTTTTTATTTTGTTTCAAATCCTCTTAGGTAGGCTCAAAACAAGTCTAAAGTAAATTTTATTAAGTTTTCGGGACGAGTTTCAAATCCTCTTAGGTAGGCTCAAAACGTGGTTTGATAAACTCTACAATAGAAACACTTCCTTGTTTCAAATCCTCTTAGGTAGGCTCAAAACAAGATTTTATAGATTTTTGTGATAAAAATTTATCTTGCTGTTTCAAATCCTCTTAGGTAGG
>JAADEG010000038.1 GCA_013153525.1 Thermodesulfobacteriota bacterium | reverse complement strand
ACTTAACCTCTTTTAATACTTCTAACACTACATCAAACGGTGGAGATTCGTAAAAACACGCTTTTCCTATTTTTTTAAGCAAAACTATGGTAAGTTTTCCCTTCCAAACTTTTTTGTCCTTTGTCATAAGCTCTGGTAAGGCTTCTGGATCAATGTTTCCCAAATCTGAGAGTTTGTAAGGTAAGCCGAGTTTTTTTAAGAGACTTACCAAAGGTTTAACCACACTTTTTTCTACTACACCGAGTTTTTCAGAAAGCATTGCCTCAGCTACCATACCAACTGCAACTGCCATTCCATGAGGGACACTGTAATCTAAATAGGTTTCTATCGCGTGCCCTACCGTGTGTCCAAAGTTTAAAATTCGCCTTAATCCTCCTTCTCTTTCGTCCTTAGACACCACCCATGCCTTTGCTCTACAACTTTCGTAAATTATGTATTCAAGCTCTTCACCAAGATCGTAAACCTTTTCTCCCAGTTTTTTCAAAAAGTCAAAAAGCCTTTTTTTTAAAATACATCCGTACTTAACCACTTCTGCAAGCCCGTTTTTAACCTCAGCTAAAGGTAAAGTTTTTAAGACATCAGGATCTATGTAAACCCTTTTAGGTTGATAAAATGTTCCTATTAAGTTTTTACCTTCTGGCAAATCAACACCGGTTTTCCCACCTACTGAACTGTCAACCTGAGCAAGCAAAGTGGTTGGTATCTGAACAAAAGGAATGCCTCTCAAGTAAATACTTGCCAGAAAGCCTGCTATGTCTCCAACGACCCCACCACCAAGTGCAAGTATTAAGTCTTTTCTATCAAACCTTTCCTGAATCATTCTTCGTGCAAGGGTTATAACTGTGTCTATGTTTTTTGAAGCCTCACCCGCAGGAAAAGAAAAAACTTTAGCCCTTATACCTTCCTTTTCTAAAAGAGAAAGCAATTTGTGAGCATAAAGTCTTTCTACATTAGAATCCGTAATAATTGCGACTTTACCAAAACTCAGGTTTTCCTTTAAGTCTAAAGGAATGTTTGAAAAAAGCCCTTTTTCAATTATTATTTCGTAGGGTTCTCCTGTCTTAACTTTGAGAACTTTCATTTATGCGTTTTTCAGACCTTGAAGGAATTTTTTAACTTCTTTTGGAGCCTTTTTTCCTTTTTCTTCAACTATCTTAACTATAGCACTACCAACCACGAGTGCGTCTGCGTGAGGAGAAAGCATTCTTACATGCTCTGGTTTAGATATTCCAAAACCCACAGCAACAGGTACCTTAGACAAGGTTCTTACGAGCTCAAGCCTTTCAACTACATCCTCAGGAAGTTTGTCTCTTGCACCAGTGATACCCGTAAGGGAAACATAATAAAGAAAACCCGTAGAAGCTCTTGCTATCTTTTTTATTCTCTCTTTTGAAGAAGTAGGAGCAGCAAGAAAAATAGTAGCGAGTTTTTTCTCACGATTGAGCTTCTTCCAGGATTTCGCCTCTTCTACAGGTAAATCAGGCACTATAAATCCTGACAATCCCACCTCTTTTGCGTCTGCAACTACTTTTTCAAGCCCGTATCTGTAAAAAATGTTGTAATAGGTCATGCACACCAAGGGCACTGGAAATCCATTTTGATTAAGCCTCTGAACAAAGGAGAAAAATTCCTCAAGGGTAGGTTTGTTTTTTAAGGCTCTTACAACTGCTTTCTGAATAGTTGGACCATCTGCAACTGGATCTGAAAAAGGAAAACCAAGTTCTACACAACCTGGCTCAATTTCTGCAATCTCCCACAAAATCGCTTCTGTGGTTTCAAGATCAGGATCCCAGCAGGTAATGTAAGGTATTAAAACGACTTTTCCTTTGTTTTTAAGTTTTTTTATTGTTCTTTCTACGAATTTTTCACCTTTACGCATGGTTACCTTTGCTTTCAAGGTATTGTTTCACTGAAACGACATCCTTGTCTCCTCTTCCAGAAAGATTAATCACTACGAGGGTATCTTTTGGCAGGTCCTTAGCAATTTTCATAAGGTGAGCTACTGCATGAGCAGACTCAAGAGCAGGTATAATTCCTTCAGTTTCAGAAAGTACCTGAAAGGCTTCAAGTGCCTCTTCGTCAGAGGCGTGTACATACTCTGCTCTTCCAGTTTCTTTAAAGTACGAGTGCTCAGGACCAACTCCAGGGTAGTCAAGCCCAGGAGCAATGGAGTGAGCCCCTTTTATCTGTCCTACTTTATCCTGTAAAAGATAGGTAAGCATACCGTGTAAAACTCCTGGTTCCCCTGCACAAAGAGTCGCAGAGTGATAGTCAGAATTTATGCCTTTTCCAGACGCCTCAACCCCTATTAGTCTAACATTTTTGTACTTTGAAAAGGGATAAAAAATACCCATTGCATTAGAACCACCACCAACGCACGCAATAATTACATCAGGTAGCCTGCCCTCCCTTCTTAAAATTTGTTGTTTGGTCTCTATTCCGATTATACTCTGGAAGTCTCTAACCATCATGGGGTAAGGATGCGGTCCAACTACAGAACCAATTACATAAAAAGTATTTTTAACATTAGTTACCCAATCTCTCAAAGCCTCGTTTATGGCGTCTTTAAGTGTTTGGGTTCCTGAGTAAACCGGCACCACATCTGCACCGAGAAGCCTCATTCTAAACACATTTAATGCCTGCCTTTCGGTGTCCTTAGCCCCCATGTAAACGACGCACTTTACTCCAAAATACGCACAAGCAGTAGCAGTTGCAACCCCGTGTTGACCAGCTCCAGTTTCTGCAATCACTCGCGTTTTTCCCATTCTCGTAGCAAGTAACACCTGCCCGATTGTATTGTTTAACTTGTGAGCTCCTGTGTGTAATAAGTCTTCTCTCTTTAAGTAAACTTTAATGTGTCCACCAAGATACTTAGAAAAGTTTTTAGCATAATAAAGAGGTGTTGGTCTTCCTGCGTATTCTTTAAGAATTGCCCTCCATTCTTTCCAGAAACTTTTATCCCTTTTTGCCGTAAAATATGCTTTTTCAAGCTCGTAAAGTGCTGGAATAAGAGTCTCTGGAACGAACCTTCCACCAAATTTTCCAAAGTATCCTTTTTTGTCAGGTAGTTTCATAATGCTTTCAGTATAAAGCTTTTTTTTATTTTTACAAGAAGCTTTTTCAACATTTAAAGCAGGCTATTTGTTTTTTTTCAGTAACATTAACCAACTCTGGCTGAAGTTTTTTGCACCTTTCTTCAGCATAAGGACACCTGTGAGCAAACACGCACCCTTTGATTTCTCCACTTATCAAAGACGCTGGTTCACCCAATTCTTTTATCCTTTTTGGAATCCTTGCAACCTCTAATGTGCTATCTATCAAAAGTTCTGTATAAGGATGATGAGGTGGACTTAAAAATTCGTCTTTGTGAGTTATCTCCACGAATCTTCCCATGTACATAACTGCAATTCTGTCAGCCAGACTCATAACCACTGGTACCGAATGAGTAATCAAAAGATAGCTAAGTTTAAATTCCTCCTTAAAACTTTTTAAAAGGTTTAAAATCTGAGCCTGGACAGTAGTGTCAAGAGCTGAGGTTGGTTCGTCAAGCACCACGAGCTCAGGCTCGGTAATAAGTGCTCTTGCAAGAGCAACTCTTTGTCTTTGCCCACCACTAAGCATGTGAGGATAAAAGCTAAGCACTTCCTCTTTTAATCCTACTTTTAAAAGCAGGCTTTTTGCCCTTTCAATTCCTCGTTTTTCGTCCTTTGCCACGCACAAAAAATAAGGTTCAAGTAAAGTTTTTTTAACGGTATATCTCGGATTTAAAGAAGAATACGGATCTTGAAAAACCGCTTGGATTTTCTTTTTACCTCCATACCACTCAACCTTTCCCCTTTCAGGAGTATTTAATCCTAAGACCACACTTCCCAGAGTACTTTTTCCACAACCACTTTCTCCAAGTATTCCCAAGACCTCTCCTTTTAAAATAAAAAGATTTATGTCTTTTAAAACCCAAACGAATTTTTTCGTTAATATGCCAGTTCTAACTTTAAAACCTTTGTAAACCCCTTTTAGTTCTATTAACTTATTCATAAAGAAAACACCTTACGCTACGAGTTTCATCTACTTTAATAAGAGGTGGTTTTTCTTTTCGTCCCTTTTCACACCTTTTTACGCACCTCGGATAAAAAACGCAGCCCTCTGAAGGTTCTTCAAAAATTAGGTTTTCTTGACAAGACTTTGGTTGTTTGTTTAATCCAATAGACGAATCTATTAAAAGTTTGGTATATGGATGTAAAGGCTCTTTTAAAACGGCTTCCACTTTTCCAGTTTCTAAAACCTCTCCTTTGTAAAGAACGACTATGTGTTTTGCGATGTAACTTATTACGCCAAGGTCGTGAGAAATAAAGATCAGACTTAATCCTTTTTTTTGAGAAATGTTTTTTAAGAGTTCAAGCACCTGAATTTGTAGCGTAGGATCAAGTGCAGTAGTTGGTTCGTCAGCTATGAGAAGTTCTGGCTCACCTGCAAGTGCCATTGCAATCATTGCTCTTTGCCTAAGTCCACCTGAAAGCTCGTGAGGATAACTTCTCGCTCTTAATTCTGGATCACTTATGCCGACCTCTTTTAAAAGCTCTAAAACTCTCTTTTTTCTCTGCTTTTTGGAAAGTGAGGAGTGTACTTCAAGAACCTCTTCTACTTGTTCACCTATCGTTAAAACAGGATTTAAAGCACTTAGTGGATCCTGAAGGATCATAGAAATTTGTTTTCCTCTAAGTTTTAAAACCTCACTTTCTGGCATGTCGTAAATTGACATCCCCTTAAAATAAACTTTACCAGAGGTACACTTTATTCCTGGAGGATAAAGTTTTAAAATTGATAGTGCAGTTATAGACTTTCCAGATCCACTTTCTCCTACTATACCCAAAACATCCCCTTTTTCCACAGAAAAAGACACACCTTTTACGAGGAGTTTACCTGTAGAAGAGTCAGCAAGGCACAGGTTTTCTACTTCAAGCAAAGGCATTAGCTTTTAACGAGTAAAAATTCCAAGAGTGCCATGTGAAGCCACATTTTATTTTCAGCCTGTCTCCACACCACGGATTGGGAGCCTTCAAGCACTTCCTCAGTAATTTCTTCACCTCTGTGAGCAGGCAAGCAGTGAAGCACCACTGCTGTTGGTTTTGCAAGTTTCAACAATTCTTGATTTACTTGATACTTACCAAAAACCTTTTTTCTATCCTCGGCTTCTTTTTCCTGCCCCATACTCACCCAAACATCCGTATTTACTGCATCAGCGTCACGAACAGCCTCTTCTGGATCGTGGGTTATTATTACTTTTGCGTGATACTTTTCTTTTGCTTCTTTTACAAGTTCTGCATCTGGTTCGTAACCCTCTGGACAGGCTATTACGAATTCAAATTCAAATAAAGCTGAGGCTTCGAGCCAGGATTGACACACATTGTTTCCGTCTCCAATCCAGGCAATTTTTGCTTTACCAAGGTCTATCCCTGATTCTATAACGGTCATTACATCAGACAAAGCCTGACAAGGATGATGTTTGTCTGTAAGTCCGTTTATTACGGGAATCGTTGAGTATCTTGCAAACTCCTCAACGGTATCATGACTGTAGGTTCTAAGTACTACTGCGTCAAGGTAAGAAGATAAAACTCTTGCAGTATCTTTAACGGGTTCTCCTCTTGAAAGTTGAAGCTCTCTTGAGGGAAGGTAAATGCTCTGCCCTCCTAATCTTAACATTGCAGATTCAAAAGAAACCCTGGTTCTCGTTGACGGTTTTTCAAATAGAAGTCCGAGAATTTTACCGTCAAGTGTTTTTGGAAGTGTTTGTAAAGATTTAAGCTCAAGCGCTCTTTCAATCACATTTTGTGCTTCGTCTTTACTAAAATCCCACACTCTTAAAAAGTGCCTCAATTTCATTGATCCTCCTTTTTGGAAAAAATTTGAAAAAGAGAGATTTGAATTTTTAATTTTAAGACTAAAATTATTAATTGTAAAGGGAGAAGCAAATAAAATTTTTTAAAAAATTTTTAAAAGCAACCCTAAAGTTTTTGATGAATTATCCGATAAAATAAGATGAGAAAAAAGCCCAGGGTGCTACTATGGAAGTAAAAAAGGTAAAAATATTAAATACGAACGATATAGCAGTATTGAATGGGCTTAATTATGTAAAAAAAAGTGGAAATAATGCGTCAGAGGTCTCAAGGGCTTCTCCAGGGAACAATTCAAATGCAAATCCTGTAGATCAAGACACGAAATTTCTAAAAGCTCAGCTTGACAAATTAAGAAAAAGTAAAAAAGTACCAAATGAGTTAAATAAGTTAATTGAAAAGTTAAACAAAAAGTTGGATCCTTTTGATAAAATATTAAAAGTTGAAATAGACAAAGATCTTCACATACCTGTTTTTAAGATTATTGATAAGGATACGCATCAGGTGATAAGGCAGGTTCCGTGGGAGGAGGTTTTGAAATTTTTAAAGAGTTTATTTAAGTTTCTTCAGGAGGAGCAACTGAAACATGAGGATTTAAAAGGGCTTTTGTTTAAAAAGGAGGTCTAAGTTATGTCTGATTTTTACATTAGCAATTTAACTGGAACCTTAGACATTGATTCAATGGTACAAGGTTTATTACAACCAAAGCTTCAGAATGTTAAAAGGTTACAAACTGAAAAAGCAAAACTTGAAGCAGTAGCAAGTTCTATAAGTAATCTTCTTGGAGCTTTAAAGGATGCTCAAAGTGAAATAGACGGCTGGGACATAGATTCTTTATTTAGTGGTAAAAAGGTAGATGTAGCAGACGATTCTATTTTAACTGCGACAGCTTCTAAGGATACCCCTGATGTGTCTTTAACTTTAACAGTGGATAGTTTGGCTCAAACAGAGGTTAGGGTTTCTTCTAATGGGGTAACAGATCTTAACGATACTATTCCTGCTGCAACTTTTACACTTACTTATTGGACTTCAGATACGGATTCTTTGAGTTACACTATTAACTTTGGTGGGGGAACTTTACAAGATTTGGTTGACGCAATAAACTCTGCTCAGGACAAGGTAGAGGCTTCTATATTTTACGATGGAACATCTTATAAGTTAATGCTTAGTGAAAAAGATCCAGGGGCATCCACAAAAGAGACTACTGATACGAGTGCAGTAATTGAAGTAGATAGTAATTTTCCTCTTGGAACCTTAGATACTTTACAGAATGCAACGAATGCAAAACTTGAGGTCGGAACGAGTGGAACTATTGTAACGAGTCCTACTAATACTTTTGAAAATGTAATAACCGGGCTTAATGTAACGGTTTCTCAAACTGGTTCTACCACTGTTACGATTGAAGAAGATTACTCTCAGGCAACTGATACAGTAAAAGACTTTTTAGACAAAATAAATGGTGTAATAGATCTGATTAATAAAAGTACTGGAAAAGGAAAGCTTTTTCAAGGGAATGTAATGGTTACCCAGTTAAAAACTCAATTTTTCTCTTTAATGCAACCTCTTATTAAACTTGGAGTTATAAATCTTGACGAAAATGGTAAATATTCTCTTAATGAGTCTGCTTTTTTAAATCAAATAGAAAATAATCCTGATGAAGTAAAACTCGCCTTATCGCAAATTCAGACCAATTTTAAGTCTGTACTTGATCAATTAGTTTCAAGTTTTGAAGCGTACAAAGAAGCTCAGGACAGACAAATAAGAAATATAGATAATAGAATAAAAGAAATGCAGGAAGCACTTAAGAAAGAGGAAATAAGATTAAGAATTCAATTTGCAAAAATTGAAGACTTAATGTATCAAAACGATCAGTTAAGACAAAAATTACAAAATTTTGCAGTACCATTATCTCAAGTACTAAATAAATAGGAGGAAAGATCGTAATGATGCAAATGATAAATAGTTACATAGAAAATCAGGTAAGAAATGCAGATCCTTTAGAGTTGGTTTTAATGCTTTACAACAAAGCTATATCTTGTTTAAAAATTTCAAAAAAAACCATTGAAGAAGGGCTTACAGAGCCTGAGCAAGTAAAAAAGAAGGCTGAAAACTTAAGTAGAGCTACTGAAATACTTGCTTATTTACAGGGTTCTCTTAATTTTGAAAAAGGACAAGAAATAGCTAAAAATCTTAACGAGATATACGAAACGCTTATTAATGAACTCGTTAAAGCTAACATGGAAAACGACACTGAAATTATTGCAAAAAGTATAGAAATTCTTGAAGACTTAAAAAAGGCTTGGGAAGATGTAAGGTGCAAAATTGTGAACTCAAAAAAGAGTTAATAAACATTCAAGTTGCAATTAAAAAAGAAGATTATGATAAAGCTTTAGAACTTTATCAAAAAATTTTTGCCAATTGGGATTATTATACTTCTACTATTGATCCTCAGGAATTAGAATCCCTTTTTAAACTTATAGACTACATTCAAACACTTCTTATAGAAAAAAACAAAGAATTTCAAGAAAGAAGGAAGTTTCTTAACATGAGAAAAACTTATGCTAAGTATTGATAAAAGGCTGTCTTGACAATTCTTTTTGTTTAAATTAAACTATACTCTACTTTTCAAAAATGCAAATTAACTTAAATCATTTTAAAAATGGCAAAAAATACCAGGGAAAAAATATTAAAAGCTGCTTTAAAGCTCTTTTCTAAAAAAGGGTATCTTGGAGCTACTACCAAGGAAATAGCAGCAGAAGCTGGGATAGCAGAAGTTACGCTTTTTAGGTATTTTCCGTCTAAAAAGACGCTTTTTAAAGAGGTTATAAATACTTATTCTTTTCTTCCCAAACTTAAAGAAATTATAAAGTCTTACGAAAATCGTTCTTATAAAGAAGCTCTTGAACAAATTGCTTATAATTTTTTAAAACTATTAGAAGAAAATAAAGATCTCATAAGAATAATGCATTCTGAAATGCAAAGATATCCTGTAGAAATAAAGAAAATTCACGATAATGTAGTAGAGAGTATTATAAAGGTTCTTGCAGGATATTTTAAATTACTTCAAGAAAAAGGAATTATAAGAGACTTTAATGTAGAACTTGGGGCAAGAGCTTTTTTAGGTATGCTTTTTTCTTACTTTTATGTTAAAGAAATAAAAGGACAAAAAGATACGAGTAGTGAAGAAGTATGGAAAGTAGTTAAGTCGTATGTGGACTTTTTTATTAATGGGACCCTGGTTCAAAAGTAAGTATCTTGTAATTTTAAAAAGATGGGGTATTATTTAATTGAAAAAGCCCGGGTGGCGGAACTTGGTAGACGCTGTGGACTTAAAATCCACTGGGGTTTCCACCCCGTGCCGGTTCGAGTCCGGCCCCGGGCACTTGATTTATGCTTTTATTTAAAATTTATTCAGCTTTTCTTTCCCAATCTCTAACCTTAACAATGTAATCTACCTTTTTCTGTATAATAGCACCGGGTCCCCATTTTTAGACATATAGTTTTTTCACTTTGTCCAATTTTTGGGTCCCGCTACCTTATTTTGGAGAAATTCTTTTTTCCAGGAGCTAACTTGTTGAGAAAAAAGATGCTTCGAGAGCGACTTTAGCTTTGAATTGAGGACTGTAATTTTTTCTTCCAGGCATGGGCCCCTCCTTGTTTTAATTATTCATTGTTTAGTATTTTAATATTCATTTTCCATCTTGTCCAATTTTTGGGGCCCATTACCATATTCCACCTTGCTTTTAAAGCAAAAACTATTAAATTTAACCTTAAGAATCTCTTAAAACGCAAAATAAATTTAAAAACTATGGAGGAGAAAATATGGAAGAAAAACTGCTTAAAAGAATAGAAATAAATCCCGAAATTATGGTAGGGAAACCTGTTATTAAAGGTACACGCTTAACTGTAGAGTTTATTCTTAATCTTCTTGCCAGTGGAGCTACTGTAGAAGAAATATTGGAAGAATATAAAGGACTTACTAAAGAAGATATTCTTGCCTGTTTCCTTTTTGCCAGTCGTTGTCTTTCAGAAACAGATTTTATGCCTTTAGAACCTTCAGAAAAAGAGGTAGCTTAATGAAATTTATGGTAGATGAATGTGTGGGCCCTAAGGTTGCAGAATGGCTTAAAAATCAAGGATTTGAAGTCTTTTCTGTATTTGATGAAGCACGAGGAATTAGTGATGAAGAGCTTATTAAAAAAGCTTGGAGTGAAGATTGGATTTTGATTACCGCTGATAAAGATTTTGGAACTAAAGTTTACAGGGAACAGAAACCCCATAAAGGAATTATTCTTCTTAGATTAACAGATGAGAGGTCTATTAATAAAATAGCAGTCCTTGAAAAATTAATAAAAAAGTATGCCCATAAACTTCCTGGAAATTTTGTAGTGGTGACAGAGAAAAAAGTAAGATTTGGATAGATTATGGGGACACTCTGGGGACAGTTTGGGGACAGAAAAAAGCTCACGATTTCTTTAAATTTCTTCCATTTTCTCTCAAAATCGTATATACCCGTGCCGGTTCGAGTCCGGCCCCGGGCACTTGATTTATGCTTTTATTTAAAATTTATTCAGATTTTCTTTCCCAATTTCTAACCTTAACAATGTAATCTACCTTTTTTTCTGTATAATAGCACCGGGCTCCGTTTTTAGACATATAGTTTTTTCACTTTGTCCAATTTCCGGATCCCGCTACCTTATTTTGGAGAAATTCTTTTTCCAGGAGCTAACTTGTTGAGGGGAAGATGCTTTAAGAGCGACTTTAGCTTTGAATTGAGGGCTGTAATTTTTTCTTCCAGGCATGGGCCCCTCCTTGTTTTAATTATTCATTGTTTAGTATTTTAATATTCATTTTCTATTTTGTCCAATTTTTGGGGCCCACTACCAGTCTTTTTCCACTTGGTTGTCAGTTGATATCCTTGTATAAATTGCACAATGCATATTTTATAGATTCAATTCCTCTATTAAAACTTTTTTAAAATTATAAAAAGCGTTATAATTAATTTTTAAAGCCAAATTGATAGCTATTTCCTTCAATTTCCGAGCAAAAGGGAAAAATTTGAAAACTTTTATTTCTGGTTTTGAGATAGAAGATAAGTCTAAAGTTTCTAATAATAAAGAAGAAAAAATAAATGCTATTAAAGAAAAT
>JAADEG010000019.1 GCA_013153525.1 Thermodesulfobacteriota bacterium | reverse complement strand
AAGCGCCCCCGGCAGGACTCGAACCTGCGACACCGAGATTAGGAATCTCGTGCTCTATCCTCCTGAGCTACGGGGGCAATTTCCTCAATCTAAATTTTAATATATCTCACGATTTTTTCAAGGTAAATACTATTCCAGTTTGGGAAGCTTGAAAATCCCGGTTACATACTCTCCTGGAAGTAAAGTGATCAACCTTACCCCTCTCGTGCTTCTTCCCTGCTCTGGTACTTCCTCACCTCTTATCCTTATTGCCTTCCCAGAACTTGCAAATATTAAAATGTCTTCGTCGTTAATTATGTCTGTTCCAGCTGCAACACTTCCAGTTTTTTCGTTTAGTGCATGAGTTATAACTCCTTTGCCTCCTCTTGACTGAAGCCTGAACTCTTTAAAGTGCGTCTTTTTACCAAATCCCCTTTCTGTTATAGTAAATAAGTATCCGTCTCCACTTTTTACTAATCCTATTACCTCGTCTCCTTCGTCTAATCTAATCCCTATTACCCCTTCTGCCTGCCTCTTATTTACTCCAAGATCTCCCTCTTTAAACTGAAGTGCCATTCCTTTTTTAGTAAAAATTAATAAGTTCTGTTTGCCGTCTGTTATAACTCCTGCTCTTAAAGAATCTCCTTTTTTAAGCCCTATCACTACTGATCCTTTTTTCCTCAATGAAGAAAGTTCTCCAAGATCAAGTCTCTTTATAATTCCAAAACGGGTGATCAACACGAGATATCCTTCCTTTTCCCAAGGCAAAATAAAGGCTATACTGTCGGAAAGATAAGGAACCAAGTTTTTAATGTGAATCCCTTTGGATGTTCTGGAAGAAGTGGAAAGGTCTTTTAAACTTAAAGGATAGGCTCTCCCAGTCTCTGTAAACACCAATACATCTGCTAATGAATGAGTATAAATTGCAGCTTTAAAGCTCTCCTCTCCTGTAAAAGCAAGACTCCCTTTTCCTCCTCTTTTCTGAGAAGAAAAAGCCTCTCTGCTTAGTTTCCTTACATATCCTTCTTCACTTATAACAAGTAAGACCTCTTCCTTTGGAATCTCTTCTTCCTGAATTAATTCTTCTTCCTTTTCTTCGTCCAAAATCTGAGTTTTCCTCTGATCTCCGTACTTTTCTTTTATTTCCTTCAGTTCTTCCTCTATAACTGCAAGAAGCGTAGGCTCGTGGCTGAGTATCTTCTTGTAATACTCTATCGCTCTTTTTAATTCCTGATACTCAAGCAAAATTTTTTCTCTTTCAAGAGCTGTTAGTCTTTGAAGCCTTAAGTTTAAGATTTCCTGAGCCTGTATTTCAGTAAAACCAAATCTTTTAATAAGTTTCTCCTTAGCTTCTTTGGGTGTTTGCGAGCTTTTTATAAGCTCTATGATTTCGTCTATGTGGTCAAGAGCCTTTAAAAATCCTTCAAGTATGTGCGCTCTGTGTTCAGCCTTTTTTAATTCGTATTGAGTTCTTCTTATTACGACTGTTCTTCGCCAATTTAAAAAGTTTACGAGTACATCCTTTAAAGTTAAAACTTCTGGTTTCCCGTGAACAAGAGCAAGCATTATTATTCCAAAAGAGCTCTGAAGTGCAGTAAGATCGTAGAGCTTTTTTACTATGGTGTGAGGTGCACTACTCCACTCTTTTTTAAGCTCAACCACTATTCTTATACCCTCTCTGTCTGACTCATCCCTAACCTCAGAAATCCCTTCTATACGCTTGTTTTTTACGAGGTGAGCTATTTTTTCAACGATTTTCGCCTTACTAACCTGATAAGGAATCTCTGTAAAGACGATTTTTACTTTATCTCTTTCTTTTTCTATTTTGTACTTAGCTTTTAGTTTTATAAGTCCTCTTCCAGTGGTATAAGCCTGTTTTATGCCGTCTGTACCTACGATGTACGCCCCTGTTGGAAAGTCAGGACCTTTTACATATTGCATTAACTCGTCTATGGTTAATTCTGGATTTCTAAGTAGTGCAAGAAGGGCATCCACCACCTCACTTAAGTTGTGAGGTGGTATGTTCGTTGCCATACCAACTGCTATTCCAGATGCACCGTTTATGAGAAGATTTGGAACTTTTGAAGGAAGTACCACGGGTTCTTTTAAGGTATTATCGTAGTTTGGTACGAATTCAACGGTCTCTTTTTCTATGTCTGCAAGTAGCTCGTGGGCAATTCTTGCAAGCCTTACCTCTGTGTATCTCATTGCTGCAGGAGCATCACCGTCTATAGAACCAAAGTTTCCCTGCCCATCCACAAGAGGGTAACGCATGGTAAAGTCCTGAGCCATTCTAACTAAGGCTTCATAAACAGGCATGTCTCCGTGAGGATGATATTTACCGATGACCTCTCCAACTATTCTTGCGCTTTTTTTATAAGGCTTATTCCAGTCGTTTCCCATTTCGTACATTGCATAAAGAATACGCCTTTGCACAGGTTTAAGTCCGTCTCTTACATCTGGAAGTGCTCTTCCAACGATTACGCTCATTGCATAGTCAA
The DNA here is from genome assembly GCA_013153525.1 of Thermodesulfobacteriota bacterium. GTDB lineage: Bacteria > Desulfobacterota > Thermodesulfobacteria > Thermodesulfobacteriales > Thermodesulfobacteriaceae > Thermodesulfobacterium. The sequence continues at coordinate 35,524 of JAADEG010000019.1, read as the reverse complement.
GATAGGATTCTTTAAGCTCCTCCTCAAGAGCAACCCTTACTACCTCACCCATAAAAACTCCTCCTTAAACTCTTTCAGCCTTTTTCTTTAAAATTTCCAAACCTTCTATAACCTTTTGTCTAACAAGTTCTGCAAGCTCTTTTTTCTTTCTTTCAAATCCCTTAGTATCAACTGGCTTCCTTATTAAAACATAGACTTTATCCGTAGCTCCAACTCTAAACCACAAACTTCCCTTTGGTAAAATGTCCCTCGTTCCCAGAATACTTACAGGTACGATTTTTTTACCAGTTTTAAGAGGAATTAAGAAACCTCCGGTTTTAAAAGGTAGGACCTCTCCTGTTGGACTTCTCGTTCCTTCTGGAAATACCACCATTGAAATACCTTGTTTCATTCTTTCCACGCAAGCCATAATACTTTTTAATCCCTTTTTTGGATCTTCTCTTTCTATAGGTACATAACCAAGAACCTTTATGCCCCATCCAAAAAAAGGAATTTGAAAAAGACTCTTTTTGGCAAGAAAGCGTATGTTGTAATTTTCAAGCGTTTTTTCAAGAACAGGTATGTCAAGCAGGCTTTGATGATTAGCTATAAAAACATACTGCTCTTTGGGTAGGTTTTCCTCCCAATAAACTAACACTTTTATACCTGCAACACGAAGCAATCCCTTACACCACCACCGAGCCCAGAAGTGCTTTCTTATAAATAATACTAATGTTCCAAAAGTAGGAACCGTAATCAGAACATAAATCAGTATTAGGAAGTTTCTAAAAACCTCTTTTAAGTAGCGCACCATTTTAGTAAATAGAAAGAAAGTTTCTCAGTAAAATAACCCCCTCTGGTAAGTCGTCGCTTTCAAAATCCCACTCTATAGGTGGTTTTTTAAACTTTTGCCACCTCTCAAGAGATGTTCCTATGGACTCTGGATGGAACTGAACTCCTTCTATTGGATACTTCTTGTGTCTTATACCCATTATTTCTCCGTCTTCAGCAGTTGCAGAAACTTCAAACTCCTCAGGCAAGGTCTTTTCATCCACTGCAAGTGAGTGATACCTCATAGCAGGAAAAGGATTGGGTAAGCCTGAAAAAACTCCTCTTCCATCGTGAGATACCCTTGAGACCTTACCGTGCATAAGGCGTTTTGCCTTTATTATTTTCGTACCAAATGCATAGGCTATGCTCTGATGCCCAAGGCAAACTCCAAGAATAGGTACTTTTCCTGCAGCAGATTTTACGAGCTCAACAGAAATCCCTGCCTCCTTTGGAGTACAGGGTCCAGGAGAAATTATTATGTGAGTTGGATTTTTCTTTAAGACTTCTTCAACACTTATTTGGTCGTTTCTATAAACCTCAATACTACCCTCCCAAAGCTTTTCAATCATTATCCCTACGAGTTGAACTAAGTTGTAAGTAAAGGAGTCGTAATTGTCTATTACTACTACTTTCTTTTTCATAGCCTATGCAAACTCCTTTATGCTTTTTAGTGCTTTAAATATAGCCATTGCCTTGTTTATTGTTTCGTCGTACTCCCTTTCTGGCACCGAATCTGCAACTATTCCTGCTCCTGCTTGTATGTAAAGTGTGTTTCCCTTTTGAAAAAGTGTTCTTATAGTAATACAAAAGTCCATGTTTCCAGAAAAACCAAAGTATCCTACTGCACCTGCATAAGGACCTCTAACTCTTTTTTCAAGCTCTGTAATTATTTCCATTGCTCTTATTTTTGGTGCTCCAGAAACCGTGCCTGCTGGAAAAGTTGCAGAAAATGCGTCAAACATGTCAAACTCGTCTTTAATCTTGCCTCTAACCCCTGATACGAGGTGCATTACATGAGAATACCTTTCAACTATCATCAATTCATAGACCTCTACACTTCCGTACTTACAAACCCTGCCAACATCGTTTCTTCCGAGGTCAACGAGCATCATGTGTTCTGCTTGCTCTTTTTCGTCGTTTTTAAGCTCCTCTTCTAAAGCAATGTCCTCTTCTTCAGTTTTGCCTCTTGGTCTCGTTCCTGCAATAGGACGAGTTTCAACTACTCCAGACTCCATTCTAACGAGAATTTCTGGAGACGAACCAATAAGCACCTCGTCTTCAAGCTGAAGGAAAAACAAATAAGGAGAAGGATTTATTTTTCTTAAAGCTCTGTATATCAGAAAACCAGGCACATCGCTTTCCAAGTGAAACCTTTGAGAAAGAACTACCTGTATTACATCTCCTTCTTCAATGTAGTGTTTTGCCTTTTTAACCATTTCCATAAATTCTTCTTTGGATATTTCTGCTACTGGCTCTGGAACTTCCCAAGAGTTTTCTAAGTGTGGTTTCTTCGTGCTCTGATTAAGCTTTTCTACGACCTTTTTTAATGTTTTAATTGCTCTTTCGTAGGTTTCTTCAGGTTCTTTATCCTTTAGCCAGGCATTGTAAATAACTTTTAAGCTATGATTGAATCTATCATAAACCAATACGAGCTCTGGAAATACGAAAAACATGTCGTGAAAGTTTAGAGTATCTTCTCCACAGGGGATCCTCTCAAAAAACCTTATAGCTTCGTAAGAAACATATCCAACAGCTCCACCAAAAAACCTGGGAATTCCCTTTAACTCAGGCACTTTAAATTCTTGTACGAGGTCTTTTAAACACTTAAAAGGCTCTTTACACTCCTTAATCTCTTCTTCAAACTCTTTATTTTTACGCTTTTTTATCCATATTTTTTCGTTTTTACTTTTAAAAATTAAGTAAGGAGATGTGCCTATAAAACTGTACCTTGCCCACTTTTCTGCACCCTCTACACTTTCAAGTAAGAAGTTGTACTCACCTTCTGCCACTTTGTAATAAATAGAAATTGGAGTGTCCATGTCACAGGGAAGCTCTAACCACACAGGTATTAAGTTGTATTCTGAGGCAAGTTTTAAAAAGGCTTCTTTTTCTGGAAAAAAGTTAAAGTGCATTTCGTTCCTCTTTCCAATCGTTAATAAAATTTAAAACTTTTTCTGCCAGGTTATCAAAGTCTTCAAATTTGACCTCTTTTTGCTCCCCTGTTCTCATGTTTTTCAATATTGCATTTTTTTCTTTTAGTTCTTTTTCTCCAACTATAAGTGCGGTTTTAGCCTTTAGTTTGTCAGCTGTTTTAAGAAGTCCTTTTAATCCTTTCTTTTCGTAAGTTGCCTCGGTTTTTAATCCCTTTCTTCTTAATTTATCAGCAATTTTCATTCCTTCCAAGAAGTTTTCTTCTCCGAGTACTGCAAGAAATACATCTGGAAGTACAGAATTTTCCAATTTTTCTGCAAGCCCTGGTATGTTTTCAAACACTACAATAGCCCACCTTTCAAGCCCGATTGCAAAGCCTATAGCTGGTAAAAACGGTCCTCCAAGTTCTTGCAATAGGTTATCGTACCGACCTCCTGCTGCAACCGTATCCTGAGCTCCAAGCCCCTTTCCTTTTATCTCAAAAATGGTTCTCGTATAGTAATCAAGCCCTCTTACGAGTCTTGGATTTACTTCAAAATTAATTCCAAGTGCCTTAAGTATTTCTTTTAGCTTTTCAAAGTGCTCCTTACACTCCTCACAAAAAAAGTCAGAAATAACAGGGCTTTCTGAAACTACTTGCTTACAGGTTTCTACCTTACAGTCAAGAACTCTTAAAGGATTCCTCTCAAGTCTATTCTTACACACCTCACACAGATCCTGTTTTTTTTCTTTTAAAAACTCTACGAGTGCAGATCTATAATTAGGTCTGCACTTACTACATCCAAGAGAATTTACTTCTATTTTAAATCCTTCAAAACTAATTCCATTTTCTTTAAAAGGCTCTTCAAGTATGTTTTTAGCAAGAATAATTATTTCAGCCTCAACATAGGGATTAAGTTCCCCGAAGTACTCAGCGTCAACCTGATAAAACTCTCTTAATCTTCCTTTTTGAGGGCGTTCGTGCCTGAACATGGGTCCTACAGTGTAAAACTTTAGGGGTTTGGGCTTGGTGTGCAAACCGTGTTCTATTATGCTTCTACAAATTCCTGCTGTTGCTTCAGGTCTTAAGGTTAACCACTCTTTATTTCTGTCTTCAAAACTATAGGTCTCTTTTTGCACTATGTCAGTAACTTCTCCTATTGAACGAATAAAAAGTTCTGTTTTTTCAAGAATTGGAAGTTTTATCTGTTTAAATCCTCCAGCAGAAAGGTATCTATCTGCGATATCTATTAAGTAGCGATACTTAGCAAACTCTTCTGGAAGCCAGTCCTTAAATCCTCTTACAGATTGAATCTTCATTTAATGTCCTCTCCCCAGTCTCTTACTAATGCGACTCCACCTTCAACGACCCATGCTCTGGTATAGCCCTCTGCCTCAAGCCACCTATAGACCTCGTAAGCCCTCGTTCCTACGCTACACACGAGCATAAGGTCTTTATCCTTTGGTAATTCTTTTATTCTGAACCTTGCTCCCTCGTAAGGAAAGTTTATCCAGTTTTCGTAGCGCTTAACCATTTCTTTTGCTTCTTCAGGCGTTCTTACATCCAGGATAAGAAGCTCTGGGTCTTTGTTTTTCAATCGTTGAAGCACCTCATCCCAGCTTATAAACTTGACTCTACCGTACATGGTGTTTTCTGCGATGTGAGCAGCGTTGTGTATAGGATCAAGAGCGCTGTTAAAAGGTGGAGAATACGCAAGCTCAAGCTCTATAAGGTCCTCTATGTGAGGTTTGTAAGGAAGAATGCTTGAAATTGCGTGAACCCTTGCAAGGGTTCCGTCTGTAAAGGGTCCTATGCTTTGAAATCCGAGCACTCTACCTGTTTTAAAGTCGTAGATGAGATTATAATAAGAACACCTTATTGAAAAAAAGTGAGCCCTTTCGTGTTGGATGTTTAAAGCGTTTCTTGCGTGAGTAAAGCCTTCTGCCTTAGCTGTTTCAAGACAAAGCCCACATCCACCAATTGCCATGTCGTAACACTTGAGAATAAACGCTCCAACCGTTCCTTTAAACCTTGCGTGTCCTCCTGCAATGTTCGTAGCAATAACTCTACCTTGCCTATTTGCAAGTGATCCCTGAGGCATAACCATTCTTTTTCCTGTTACCAAGTGAGTCACTTCTACGCAGTCTCCACCTGCGTAAATGTCAGGATCTGAAGTCTGCATTCTTTCGTTAACCACTATCCCACCTGTAAAAGGAGAAACGAGAAGACCTGCTTTTTTCGCAAGTTCAGAATTTGGTCTTACTCCTGTAGCAAGAAGCACCAAGTCTGCAGGATAAAATCCGTCCTCAGTTCTTACTCCTTTTACTTTTCCGTTTTCACCTACGATTTCTTTAATTCTTGCGTTAAGTTTTATTTGAACTCCCTTTTCTCTTAATCTATTAACGATTATTCTTGAAAGTTCTTTATCAATAAGCCTTGGTAAAACCTGAGGAAAGTATTCAAGAAGCGTTACCGGGAGTTCCCAGGACTCTCCAAAAGACTCCACTACTTCAAGCCCTATAAAACCTGCGCCGATTACAAGGGGATTTTTAACCTTTCCAGCAACCAATCTTTCTTTTATTTTTATCGCGTCATGAAGATTTGAAAGAGTAAAAACCCCGTCAAGATCAACTCCAGGGAAAGGTGGTTTTTTCGGGGTGCTACCTGTTGCTATAACGAGTTTGTCGTACTCAAGGTAATCTGTTTTCCCAGTATCAAGATACTTAATTTTTACGCGCTTTTTCTTTCTGTCTATTTCTGTTGCTTCAACTCTGGTTAAAACCTCAAAACCTTTAGCTTCATAAAAAAATTTAGGTGTTCTTAAAGCTTCAAAACCGGTTCTTCTAAGTTCGTCTATGTCTGACACATCACCCGTTAAATAATAGGGCATTCCACATCCACCGTAAGAGATGTACTCATCTTTGTCAATAACGACGATTTCTGTATCAGGTCTTAATCTTTTTAAACGACAAGCAGTTTTAGTTCCACACGCAACTGCTCCGATTATGACTACTTTCATGTCACCTCCAGGAAAGTGTAATGTCCATCAAATTTTACCACACAATTGACAATTTTAAAACAGCTTATAAGCAAGTAAGGAACCTATCCAAGCAAGAACGAAACTGTACAAAAGAAAACCCAAGGCAAAACTCAGGTTTCCTTCTTTTGCCATAGCTACTATAGTAGCAACGCAAGAGTTGTAGATTAATACGAAAATTAGAAAACTGATAGCTCCTGCTTTCGTAAATATAGCTGAGAGTTTTTTTCTTAAACTTTGAGAAACTTTGCTTACCTCAAAACTCTTGGGAAGTGGATCAAATAAGGACAATACAGCCTGCTTTACAGCAAAAATAAAGGCTTTTCCTTGATTTAAAAGCTCTTTGCTAAGTTCTATTTTAGGAGGAGGTGTTTTTCTCGTTTCAGAAAGAATAACTCCCATGTTACTTATTATTGCCTCCCTTGCCATAAATCCCGAAAGCAAAGATGTAGTTATTCTCCAGTCTCCAAGACCAACTGGTTTGAAAATAGGGGTTAGTAGTCTTCCGAGTTTGACTGCAAATGTGTCCTCTATTTTCGTCTTTCCAGGTGGAAAGTTTAAAAGAACCCACATGATTACAGAAACGAGGAAAATTATAGTTCCAGCTTTGTACAAAAATTCTTTTACATAAATCTTACTTATGTTAAACACCGTGGAAAGAGAAGGAACTCTGTAAGGAGGTAGGTCCATTACGAAGTGGGCAAGTTGTTTTTTTAGTACGGTTTTTCTTAGGATGATGCTTGTACCTATAGAAAGAAGTACTCCCAAAAAGTACAGCAAAAATATTACGATTATTGGTTGGGGGAAAAATACATAGCTTATGTAAGCAAAAATCATTAGTCTTGCAGGGCAGGAAATAAACGGAATCATTGCCATTACCAGAAACTTGTCCTTTTTTTCTTGAAAAGTTCTCGTAGCCATGATCGCAGGAACATTGCATCCAAGTCCAAGTATAAGAGGTATAACGCTTTGTCCGTGAAGCCCTATTTTGTGGGTAAATCTGTCCATTAAAAAAGATACCCTTGGAAGGTAACCAGAAGTTTCAAGAAGGGTTAAGAGAAAGTACATGGTAAAAATAAGAGGTAAAAAACTTAATACGACTCCCACGCCTCCTATAACCGCATTACAACAAAAGTCTATCATCCACCTACTTACTCCTAAGCTCTTAAACCAATAAAAAGCAAGTGGAGAAAGAAAGTCCTCAAAAAATCCCTGAATCCATCCTATGAAAGGCAGAGCTAAGTCAAAAGCACACTTAAAAAACAAATACATAATTACGAAAAAACAACATATACCTGCAAAAGGATGTAAGAAAATTCTGTCAAGAAGCTCTGTAAAGGTTTCTTTTGGAATAAGACTCTTTCTCGTAACCTCTTTTGCAACTCCTTGTGAAAACTTAAACCTCTTTTCTTTAACGAGTTCGTAAAGCTCAGGATGATTTTGTTTTAACCACAAGAGTGCCTCAAATCTTGAGCAGGAATTTTTTGAGGTGTAGTCTTTTACTTTGGTTTCAACCTCTTCTGGATAAACTATGTGCTTGGGTGTTTGATTTGTCTCTACGATTTCAATTACTTTTTTAAATATTTCTTTTACTCCTTCACCAGTTCTACCTACTGTTTTAACGACTTTAGTGGATAAAAGTTCCTCAAGTCTTTCAGAATCAACCTCTATACCAAGAGCCTTTGCTTCGTCTATCATGTTTAAAACCAAGACAAGAGGCTTACCAAGTTCAATTAGTTGACAGGTAAGGTACAAGTCTCTTTCTATCTTTGGAGTTTCTATGACATTAATTATTACATCGTAATCTTTTGAAAGTAAAAACTCTCTCGTTACTTTTTCGTCTTCTGATATTACATTTTCAAGGGTATAAACCCCTGGTAAGTCCACGAAATATAGCTCAAATCCATTAAAATCTATTTTTCCCTCTTTTTTTTCTACTGTTACTCCTGACCAATTCCCAATCTTTAAGTTTGAGCCAACCAAGTGATTAAGAATAGTGGTTTTACCTACATTTGGATTGCCTACGAGTGCAATTTTTATTACTTTTTTCGTTTCCATAAGGTTAAACCTCTATTACTTCAAGCTCAAGGTCTTTTGAACCAAGGATTTCTGGTCTTCCGTCACGAATAGCAACTATGTTTTCAAGTCTGATCCCGAACTTTCCAGGAAGATAGAGCCCTGGTTCAATCGTAAAAACCATTCCTTCCTCAAAATAAAGATCCTCTTTAGCCTTATAAGAAATGTGAGGAGATTCGTGTATTTCAATCCCTACTCCGTGTCCTGTTGCGTGAATAAAAAGCTTCTCAACCCCTTTTTTACTCAGGTATTCTCTTATTTTTAAGTCAAGCTCTTTTACAGGCATCCCTGACTTTACGGACTCAAATCCAAAAAGCCACGCATCTTTTAATATTTGATAAAACTTTAAAAATTCGTCATCAGGTTTTTTACTGATGTACAAAGTCCTCGTGAAGTCTGAACAATAGCCATTTAACTTAAGTCCCATGTCTATGAGAAGTGGAGCATTTGTTTTTATCAAAGCTTCAGAGCTTTCCCAGTGAGGAATAGAGCTGTGCTCAGCACTTGCAATAATTGCAGGGAAGCTCTCTCCACTTGCTCCAGCTTTAAACATCTCAAAAACGCACACCCCCCTTAACTCAAGCTCAGACACCTCTTTTTTATCCAGATTACTTACGAGATAATCTTTGATTTTTTCAAAAATCTTTTCTGTTAAAATTACTGCGCGTCTTATAATCTCAAGCTCTTCTTCGTCCTTTTTTAACCTAAGTTTTTCTACCAGATTTTTCGTTCCTACGGGATTTTCTACGAGCTTAGAAATTAACTCAAAAAACTCGTAAGTAATTCTGTGTTTTTCGTATCCCAAAGTTTTTATGTTAAGCTCTTTTATTACAGAAGTAAGGCTTTCCTCAAACCCTTTGTCTATGAGTCTTATGTCCCATCCTGAGACCTGTTTTTGAGCTTTTTCGTAATAGCGTCCGTCCGTAAGCATTATGTATTCAGACGGAGTTACGACAAGGTGAGCATTGCTTGAACTAAAACCAGTTAAGTAAAACACATTTGGTGGAGAAGAAATTAGTACTGCGTCAAGATTAAACGCTTTAACCTCTTTTATTAAGGCTTCTAATCTTTCTTTATACCTCATATCAACCTCTTAAGCTACATTTTGCACCTGTTCTCTTAGTTTTTCTATAAAGTCTTTTATGTGTACAACTATAAAGGATATTTCAGAAGACTGAGCTTTATTGCTCATCGTGGTTGCCTCTCTGAACATTTCCTGGCACAAAAAGTCAAGCTTTTTTCCACACATTTCTTCTTCCATAGTTTTTTCAAAGTGAGAGATGTGAACCTTAAGCCTTTCTAACTCTTCGGTAAAGTCAACTCTATCCATAAGATAAACCATTTCTTGATAAAACCTTTGCTGATCTGTTTCCAGCTTCATTTCTTTAAGGAGATTGTTTATTCTCTTTTTAAGTTTTTCAGTATTTGTCTTTATAGTTTCGTCCTTTAGAGTTTCTATCTGTGAGACCAGATTTTTAAGCTCGTTCAAGTGGGTTAACAGCACCTCTTTTAAGTATTCCCCCTCCTTTTTTCTTGCAGACTTTAGGTTTTGTAAAGCTTGAATGAGAGCTGGTTCTACTTCCTGCCACAGCTTTTCCAGATCCTCTTCCTGTTCTTCAATAAAAAGAATTTCTCTAAACCTCAAGAGGTCAGAAAACTCTAAAAGCTGGTCAAAACCGAGCTCGTCTTTAAGTTTGACTAGAGCACTTTTAAGCCTTCTTGCTAAGGCAAAGTCTATGTGTACCTCCTTTTCCTGTACGGGTTCACCAGAATATTTTAATTGAATTTCAATTTTACCACGCCTAAAAAATTCTGCAATCTTCTTCCTTATTCTCTCTTCAAGAAAGGCATACCTCTTAGGAAGTCTTAATACCATGTCCAAGTACCGAGAGTTTACGCTTTTAGCGTAAACCGTTATCACGAAGTTTCCATATTGGGCTACCCCCTTACCAAAACCAGTCATACTTTCCATGGCTAAGCCTCTCCTTTACGAATTTTAATACTTTTTCTTTTTCTTCTGGGAAAAACCATGTTATGTCTGGCTCTTTTTTAAACCAGGTAATCTGCCTTTTAGCATACCTCCTCGTGTCTCTCTGTATGAGCTTAATAGCCTTTTCAAGGCTTATCTTGTTTAACAGATAATCTACGAGGTGTTTATACCCTATTGCTTTGAACGCCTTTGAATCAGGAGGATAACCCTTTTCAAGAAGAGATTTTACCTCTTCCACCCAGCCTTTTTCAATCATCCTTAAAACTCTCTGATTTATCCTTTTGTAAAGCTCTTCCCTTGGAAGAATAAGTCCAACTTTAATTATTTCTCTCCTCTTTTTTTTAAAAAACGGATTTTCCTTGTGGAAATCCGAAAACTTTTTACCTGTAGAATAAATAACCTCAAGAGCCCTTACGATTCTTACTCTGTCATTTGGAGAAATCTTTTTTGCGTATTCTGGGTCAAGCTTTTTTAACTCCTCGTAAAGCTCTTTTAACGAGTATTCAGCCTTCTTTTTTAGCTCCTCCCTTAAGCCATCTTTTACTTTAACCTCAAAAATCCCGTACTCAAAAGCCCTTAAGTATAATCCTGTCCCACCAACCATTATTGGTAAAACTTTTCTTTCCCAGAGCTCTTCTATTACCTGATCTGCAAGCTCAACGAACTTTACTGCGTTAAACTCTTCGTCAGGAGAGAGTATGTCAAAAAGGTGATGCCTAACAAGTTTTCTTTCTTCTTCTCCTGGTTTTGCACTTCCTATGTTTAGGTCTTTGTAAAACTGGACGGAATCAAAATTTATAATTTCTCCATTTAATTCCTTTGCAAGATATATTGCAAGGTCTGACTTTCCAACTCCCGTTGGTCCACAAATCGCAACTATGGGTCCTTTTTGCTTCAAATTAGACTCTCCTCCTTAGTCTTTTTTCTATTTCTGCTTCCTCAATTTTAAAGAAAAGTGGTCTTCCGTGAGGACAAGTAGAAAGCCCATTTTCCAACATCTTTTTAACTAAATATATTGCTTCCCTTTGATCTATGAAGTCTCCTTTTTTCTTTGCAAGCTTACAGGCGTATTCAGCAATTACTTCTCTTTTTAAGTCCTCAACTACTGCAAACTCCAAGGATAAAACCTTTTCAACAGCCTCTATTACTTCTTCACCAAAAATTCCAGGATAAGCCTTTAGTATAACTTCTCCTGTGTCTATTACTTCAAGAGAAAAACCAAGTTCGTTTAACTTGGAAACAGTATCTTTTAGCTTTTCGTAATCAACTGCTTCAGTGTTTAACAGTACGGGGATTAAAAGCTCCTGTTTAGTAAAGTTTTTAGAATACCTTTGAAGTAGCTCCTCAAAAATTACCCTTTCACTAAGTGCATGCTGATCTATTATGTAAAGCTCGTCATTTATTTCAAAAATAAAGTAAGCATTTTTAAAAGTTCCTAAGTACTTTACTTTTTCTTCTTCTATTACCTTTTCGCAAACCAAAGGTCTGGGCTTAGGTGAGAACTCCTTAGGTTTAGGAGCATAAGTAGAAATGGGTTCTCTTACCAGAGTTTCAGTAGCTTCTTTACTTTGTTTTTCTAAGGCATATGCCTTTTTCTTTTTAAACAACTTCTCAATTGCCTGCTTTAATCCCTCAAAAAGCTCCTTTTCTTCTCTAAATCTTACTTCCCACTTAGCTGGATGTACATTTACATCAACGAGGTGATAAGGTGCGTAGATTCTAATTACTCCAGCAGGATAACCGAGGTTTCCGTAAAAAGGCTTTAAACAGGAAATAATTATTTTGTTTAACTTATCGTCTTTTACGAGTCTATTGTTAACTATTGTGTAGAGGTACTTAGTGTGAGGAAAAGTTTTGGCTGTAGAGCTTAAAAATACTTCAAAGTTATAGGGCTTTTTTTCAAATACATCTGCAATTATGTATTCTTTTTTCACCTGGGTTACGAGGGAGATAAGGTCTTCGGTGCTTCCTCCTCTCCAGGAAAACAAAAGGTTTTCTTTTTTTCCTGAGAGAGTCATTAAAGTAATTTTAACTTCTGGAAAGCAAAAACTTAAAGCCTTTACGAGTTCGGCAATTTTCTGGGTTTCACTTCTCGGACTTTTTAAAAAAGCTTTTCTCGCAGGAAGATTTGAGAAGAGATCTTTTACCACGACCAAAGTTCCTTTTACAAGATGACACGGTTTAAACTCCTTTTCTTCTCCAAATTCAACATACACCTGATACGCCTGATTTTGAGAAATGTGTTTGCTTTTTATTAAAAGTTTAGAGACCTGGGAGATGCTTGCAAGAGCCTCACCTCTAAAACCAAAACTAACGATTTTAAAAATGTCTGCTACAGAAGAAATTTTGCTCGTTGCGTGATGTTTGTAACAGAGCCTTAAGTCTTCTGGCTCCATTCCTTCTCCGTCGTCATAGACAGAAATCTCTTTTATTCCTCCTTCAACGATTGAAATTTTTATGGTATTAGCCCTTGCATCAAAAGCATTCTCTACGAGTTCTTTAACTACAGAAGCAGGTCTTTCAACTACCTCTCCTGCAGCTATTTTTTTCCTAACCTCAGGAGGTAAGATCTTTATCTTAGGCATAAGATTACAGCTTTATCTGCGATATAAGTTCCTCACAGTGTTTAGCACAGTTTAAAAGAGCTTTTTTTTCCTCAGGCTCAAGTGTAAACTCAAGCACTTTTTCAACTCCGTTTCTACCAAGGATTACAGGCACACCGAGAAACACGCCACTTATTCCAAATTCTCCTTCAAGTAATACTGAGCAGGTAAGCACTCTTTTTTCGTCTTTAATTATGCTTTCTACCATTTCAGCAACTGAAAAACCAGGAGTTATAAAAGCACTTCCCTTTTTAAGGTAAGACACTATTTCTCCACCACCGTATCTCGTTCTTTCTACAATTTTTTCAATTTTGTCCTTTTCAAGAAGTTCGGTTAGTGGTATTCCAGCGACATTAGCGAGTCTTACGAGAGGGATCATGAGGTCTCCGTGGCTTCCCATAACAAGGGCTTGAACATCCTTAGGAGAAACATTTAGTGCCTCAGCAATAAAGTATCTATACCTTGCAGAGTCAAGCACTCCTGCCATTCCAATTACTCTGTTCTTTTCAAAACCAGTTACTTTGTAAGCTACATATACCATTGCGTCAAGAGGATTTGATACTACGATAACGATGCTGTTTGGAGCAAACTCTTTTACTTTTTCTGCACAGCTTTTAACGATTTCTGTGTTTATGCTCAAGAGTTCTTCTCTTTTCATTCCAGGAGTTCTTGGTCTTCCTGCAGTTATAACTACTACATCAGAGTCTTTTATAAGGGAAAAATCTTCACTCCCGTCAATTTTAATGTTTGAGCCCCACAAAGGTAGGCTTTGAGCAAGGTCAAGAGCTTTACCCTTTGCAAGCCCTTCAACTATGTCAACAAGCACGAGCTCGTCTATTCCTCCTTTTACGAGTAACCACTGAGCAACGCTCGTACCTACTGCACCTGCTCCTATAACCGAAATTTTAACCATAACGATCCCTCCTGTAGTTAAACTTGCTTTTGCTCAGTATAATACAAATTCTTGAAAAATCTATGTTTTCAAAGTTTTCATAAGTTTCATAAGTTAAGAGTATTAACTTGTAAGGAAAAAATAGAAAGTGTATAATAAAAAGGTATTACAAAGTATTAAACAAATTTTCGCATAATGTTGATTATAATCACAGGTAAAAAATAAAAAATAGGTTATAATAATGAAAACAGGAGCATAAAAAGCAATATATATATTGAAAAGATACAAAATAAAAATATTATTTAAATTATGGTAAAGTTTGAATTATACTTATAAAAGATTATGAAAATTTGAAACGAAATCTTGACTACATAGAATAAGCTTAATAAAATAATTTTAAAATTATGGAGTATAGTATTTTAGTTAAAATTTATAACAACTTTTTAAAAGAAGCAGTAATTAATTTATTAATTAAAGAAGGGATAAAAGTTTTTGATTCAGAGGATAACTTTTCTGATTTAGACTTCATTTTAGTAGATCACAAAAGTTTGGACATGAAGTTGTTTTCCCGTTATCCTAAGGCAAAGATTATATTTTTAGACACGGGGGTAAGGGAAAAAGAGCTTTTAAAAATATTTAAGATGTACAAAATTGCAGGAATAATAGCTCCTTATACGGATGTACACCTGTTTAAAAAGGCTTTACAGGTTATTGAAAACGGGCAAATTTGGTTAGACAATTATTATACCAAAATACTTATAAACAATTACGGAGAGGGATCTATTGCAAGAATACAAGAAAATACTTTAACTGAAAGAGAAAGGCAGATAATAGAACGCATTTGTCGCGGAATGTCTAATAAAGAAATAGCTTATGAATTAAACATAAGTATTCAAACGGTAAAAACTCACATTTACAAAATTTTTCAAAAGTTAAATGTTTCCAGCAGGGCTCAACTCATTTCTTTATTTTTAGATAAAGAATAACCTCTCTTACTAATTCCAGATTATTTCACAGGTTTAGAAATCTCTATTCTTAGATAAAGAATAATTCAATAACACGAGGTTTTAAACTTTTTGTTACAACTTTGGTTTTAAATCCATTTTTTGTTTCAATTCAAACCTTTTCCGAGTTTGATTTTTTAAAAATTTCAATTAAATGAAAGGGATAAAAATTATAAAAAATTAAAAAGGAGGAGAGTATGAGTTGTAAAAGGTGGTCGTTTGTATTGTTTTTGTGTTTGGGTTTATTAATAATAGGGTTAATGTTTGGGGATGCATTGGCACAAACTGCAGTTATTGAGCAGTACGGAACAAACAACACTGCATCTATTACTCAACAAAATCCTTACAATGATGCTTACATTTATCAGGGCGTGAACAACGCAACCAGTTACAACAACCAGGCAACTATTGAGCAGTTAGGAAGTGCAAACGAAAACACTGCAACTATAACTCAGGACGGTGACAACAATGTTGCCAAGGTAACCCAGGATACTGGGGCAAGTGGAAACACTGCTACTATAACTCAAAATGCTACGAGCAACAACGCAACCATTTATCAGAACGGAACGAGTGGTACATCTTTTATTTATCAGAACGGAGTGTCCAATGTAGCAACGATTTCTCAAAATGGAACTTTGAACACCGCAAATGCTACTCAGATAGGTTCTTACAATAAAGCAACTATTTCTCAAAGTGATCTTTCAACTAACAATACTGCAGTTATAAGCCAGACTGGAGATGAGAACACCGCAGACATTACTCAGGATGGAGCAAATAGTACTGCATCTATTATCCAGAATGCAAACGAAAACTTTGCAAGCATTTATCAGGCAGGAGTAGAAAATACGGCATCTATAGTTCAGGACGAAGGAGCTTATAACGAAACTGCTAAGATTTCTCAGACTGGATCTTTTAATAACGCTAAAGTTTCTCAGGCAGGTACTAACGACACGGTTAGCGTTAATCAGCCAGGAAATTACAACGATGTTACTATACAACAAATAACTACTACAGGAAGCAGTGTTACGGTTGATCAAAGTGGAGATAGTAATACAGCTTATATTACTCAAGAGCTTACTACTGATAATGTTATTAACCTTACTCAATCTGGTGATGCAAATACAGCAACTATTACTCAGACAGATACTACAGGAAATACAGTAGGAATTACTCAGTCTGGTGATGACAACAGCGTTAGCGTTAGTCAGAACGGTACAGGATACAACATTGCAGATATAATTCAAGCAGGAACCGAAAATTCTGCTGATGTTTCTCAGGACGGTAATTTAAACTATGTTTACATTAATCAGCCTGGAAATGCAAATGCAGCAGTTGCAGTACAGACAGGAACATCAAATACTATAAAGATTAATCAATATACTGATAACAACTATGCAGAAGTTAATCAAAACGGATCTTCTAACCAGGCTAATGTAACTCAGGGGGCTTACGGACTTTACGGTGGTTATTCTGCAACCATTTATCAGTCTGGAACCGGAAATGTTGCAACTATCGTGCAGTATTAAAAGTAATAGGGGGCTTATTGCCCCCTTTTAAAAAATAAAAGGGGGTTTATTAGAAATGAAGGTTAAAGGTAAAAAAAAGATAAACTTCTTCTTAACGCTTTTATTTGCTACTTTACTTTTCTCTTTTTCTCAAGCATGGGCTTTGTTTTTAGTACTTCCTGAAAATCACGCTTACATTTTTCAAGACGGTGCAAACGACAATGCTACTATTATTCAAGAAAATAACTTTAACTTAGCAAACATTTATCAATACAGTTTAACGGTTCCTGTTTTAGGAGTGCTAAATTCTGGGAACAACGCCACTGTAAAACAATTAGGAAACGCTGGTTCACTTTTTCCAAATAGCGTAACGGTTTATCAATACGGAGCTGCTAATCAGGCACAGGTAGTTCAGAGTACTAATGCTAATGGTAATTTGGTAGAAATTACTCAAATTTTTCAAAAGAACATCGTTAATGTTACCCAAGAAGGAACGAGTGGTATAGTAAATATCTATCAGGTGGGTAGTTTAAATAACGCTACTACATATCAGACCAACATTAAAAACGAGATAATCCTTAAGGAGGTAGGTACTAACCAGGCAATTATTTCACAAACCGGAGCGTCTAATTTTGTTAATGCCTCTCAATGGGGATCTAATTACATTAATGTTTCTCAAAGTGGAAATAATAATAATGTAAAGTCTTCTCAATGGTGGCAAGGAAATACCATAAACATTACGCAAAGCGGAAATTACAACAATGCAAGCGTTAATCAGTGGTGGGGAGGAAATAACGCAAAAATTTCTCAAGGAGGAGATTACAACCAGGTAAGCATTACTCAGTGGTCTGCAAATAACGCTATTGTAGATCAGCCAGGTTTAGGAAACACTGCCGAGATTTCTCAATACATAGGAATAAGTAACAAGGCTTACATTTATCAAGAAGGTGATTATAACAATGCTACTATTTCTCAGGAAGGTTGGGATGGCGTAGCAAGTATCCTTCAGACAGGTTCAAAGAATCTTGCTAACATTTCTCAGTCTGGAAAGACCAATTACGCAAGCGTAGAACAATACACGGATGATAATATTTCTGAAATTTCTCAAATTAGTGCTGATAACCAGGCTACGGTAGTACAAGGTGAAAACGGTAATGGAGGTTATTACGCAAAAGTTTATCAGTCAGGTTTAGAGAATAAGGCTATTATTAACCAATACTAAATTAAAATTACTTAAAAGGGGGGGGAAAACGGCTTTCCTCCCCTGCCCCACTTTATGTTAAGAAGGGAGGCAAAGATGAAGGAAAAAAAGGGATTAACTAAAGGTTTAAGTTTTATTTTAAGTTTATTTTTGGTGTTTATTTGGTTTTCTTCTGGTGATGCTATAATGTTGGCTGTTGGAACTTCTAATTCGTCTGCAAAAATTCGTCAGCAAGGAAAAGATAATAAAGCTCACATAATTCAAAGAGATACTAATAACAAAAGCGTAATTTCTCAGAACGGAAATTCCAATATAGCTGTGATAAAAATTCAAGAGGGGCATTTTAATAAAATAAAAGTGGTGCAGAAAGGAAACTCAAATAAAGGAAATGTGTCTCAATGGGGGGTTAAAAGTAAGGTTAGACTTATTCAGCAAGGAGAGAGGAACCAGGGATACATTTATCAATTTGGGTATGAAGAAAATAACATAAAAGTTAAACAGGATGGAATAGCTAATCATGTAAATACTTGGCAAGTAGAGGAAAGGCAAAGTTCAACGAAAATAAAGCAAGAAGGATCTAAAAATTACATAAACATAGGGGAAGCATACGGTAAAAATAACGAAATGAACATTTATCAAGAGGGAAAGGAAAACAGAGTAGAAAGTTATTGGGAAGGTGAAGGTATTTTAAGTAGTAAATACAGTGAAGTAAAAGTAGATCAAATAGGAGGATACAATAAAGCGTATATTACTCAGTTTAAAGAAGCAGGGAGTAAGATTAGAGTATCCCAGAAAGGAGATGTTAATCGTGCGGAACTTAACCAACAGGTAGGGGAAGAAAATGAGGCAGTTATAAGTCAAATAGGTGATTTTAATCATGGAGTAATTTATCAAACGATAAGATGGGGTGAAGAAAAAGAAGTAGAAAATAATTTTGCTAAAATATTACAATACGGAAAAGGAGAAACGGCAGGGATTGGACAGACCGGTATGAATAACTTAGCAACTATAAGACAAATGGAAGGTCCAAATTGGGGAGTCGTAATACAAGGAGGAAATAATAACATAGCAAATGTTTCCCAAACCTCTACAAGAAGTAAAGTTTGGGTTGTTCAGCTTGGGGATGAGAACGAGATAGAGGTTTTACAAGGTCAAGTAAGAAATAGAGTTAGCGTTTTGCAAAAAGGAAATTTTAATAAAGGAGAAATTACCCAAACTGGACAAAATAATGGTATAGTTTTACAACAATTTGAAGAAGAAAATCTTGCTCAACTTGAACAAGCAGGAGGAAGTGATAACATAATAAGAGTATATCAAGGAGGTGGATATTATACGAGAGTTTATCAGAATGGAGACTTAAATTCTGCTACTGTTACTCAAGGGCAGGAAATTAGATTTAAACCATTTTAACAATGAAAGGGTAGAAAAATGAAGAGAAAGTTTTTAATATTTTATGTTATTTTAATTTTTCTGCTAACGAGTTTTACCTTAGGGTGGGGGGAGGATAGCTGGAATAACTTGAACGACATCCAAATAAAAGAAATAAAAACTGAATTTTTAAACGCAAAAGAAGATATTAGTAGTTTGTTACAGTCTGTTATAATTAGACAAGTATTAGACGACTACATAAATTCTGCCAATGTAAAACAAAAAGGAATTAATAATTGGATTCTCGTTAAGCAGTCTGGAATGTTTAATAGCGTGCAGATAAACCAATTTGGAGATTATAACAAAGCTTTTGCCTCTCAAAAGGGTGATAATAATTTTATATTAGAGTCTCAATTGGGAAGTAATAATTACTTGTCAATTACCCAAATAGGAAATTACGACCAGGTTTGGAGTTTTCAATACGGTTCGGGGTTGAGTTACGAACTTAAGCAGACAGGAAACTTTAAAAGACTTATAATTATTCAATACAGAAGGTAAAGATGAGGTATTTAATTTTGTTTTTAAGTATAGTGGGAGTATGCTTTTGTTGCGTTTTTGCAAAAGCAAAAGAAGTAAAAAAGGGTGACATAGAAATAAAAATAACCCGAGAAAAGACTGATAATAACTTAAAAATTAGCGTCTGTTGTAAAAATTTAACCTCAAAAAAAGAAAAATTTATAATTTTGTTAGAGGTAAACAAAAAGGGAAAAGCAGGAAAAAGCGTTATTTCTCAAAAAAGTGAAGTAGTAGTAGAATCTGAGAAAGAAGCTTGTCCAATCAAAACAAAAGTGAATTTAAACAAAGGAGACGAGTGTACTATAGTAGGGAAGTTGTGTGATTTAAAGGGGAATATTTTAAAAGTTAAAACTATAACGATAAAAAAAAATTAGTTAAAAGGGTTTTTAGTGAAGAGCTTAAAGGTTTAATAATAGACGATACCAAAACTTTTATCGGAAAAGAGTTTTACGATCTATTTACCAAAAACTGGAATCCTCCCCCAGGATTGTTTAACTTTAACTTAAAAATCAAAGAAGTTGTCATTCCTGGAAGGAGGAATATAATAGAAGTATATGTAGAAGATATTTTAGTGTATAAAACTTTTTTATTTCCCAAGTACGATTATATAGAAGAAAAAGCAAAAGAAGCTACTGATAGGGTTTTAAGGTTTATAATTGAACACTACAAGTATTTGAATAGTATGGAAGAGATTTTATAAAAGGAGTATTGGGTTATGAAAAAAGTAGTTATACTTTTGTGCTTGGGATTGATGTTAGGAGGATTAAAAAGCGTTTACGCAAGTAAATTAATTTTTGAGTTTACGAATCCGTCTTTTGGAGGAAGTCCGTTTTACGGCTCATTTTTACTTCAGGAAGCTCAAATGCAAAACCTTACTAAAAAGCCCTCAAGCAGTATTCCTACATACCAAAAACCGTCGTTTTTAGAAGAATTTACGAGTATTTTGCAAAGACAAATTGCTTATACTTTAGCACACAAGTTGGTAGAACAGGTATTCGGAGAAACGGAGAATTCTTTAGAACCAGGTACATACACGGTTGGAGACTTGGAAATTTCTATAGGTTATACTGGAGAAGGAGTAGAATTAACTTTAACAGATACAGCAACAGGAGAAACTACGCAACTTATAGTACCTCAATTTACACCTACTCAAACTTCTCAATAGTTGTAAAGCTATGGAAAAGTTGAAAAAACTTTTAACTTTAATTGCTATAGGTATTATTTTGATTGGACTTTCTGGATGTGGTAGCAGGATGAACATAATGTCTGCACCACCTGTAAAAGGTAGCGGGTATGTTACTACGATTCACAAGTTGTTAGTGGAAATTCCCAAACCTAAGGAAAAAATTCCTGTTGCAGTGTATAAGTTTAGAGACGAAACAGGACAATACAAAAGTGGAAATAACGGAGGGAACTCTATTTCAACTGCAGTTACTCAAGGAGCTACATCAATTTTAATAAAAGCATTAGAAGATAGTGGATGGTTTTTACCCTTAGAAAGAGAAAACTTAGGGGATTTACTTCAAGAAAGAAGAATTATTATTCAAATGCAAAGAAAGTACTTAAAAAAGCCGTATCCTCAAATATTACCACCTCTTTTGTACGCAGGAGTTATTTTTGAAGGAGGAATAATAGGATACGATAGTGATGTGGTTACTGGAGGAGCAGGAGCTAAGTACTTTGGTCTTGGAGGTTCTGTGCAGTATCGTATAGATAGAGTTACTATTTACTTAAGGGTGGTTTCCGTAAAAACAGGAGCAATTTTAAAAAGCGTCCAAGAGACAAAAGTAATTCTTTCAAAAGAAATTAGAGGTAGTTTTTTTAGGTATGTAAGGTTTAACCAGTTATTAGAGGCTGAGGCAGGAATAAGCGTTAACGAACCTGTAGAAATGGCTGTTCAAGAAGCTATAGAAAAAGCAGTTTTAGACATCATAATTGAAGGAGTTAAGTCAGGTTTGTGGCAACCTGCAAATTACAAAAAGTTTAAAGAATTTTTAAAAAAGGTTCACTATCAACCTTAAATTTAAAAACTTAGTCTTCTGAAAGAGAATCAAGAGCTTTTTTAACTATGTCTGCAAGCTCTCCTGCACCTAAACCTTTGTAAATTTTGTACGCTATGCTATAAGCGTCTTTAGCTGCTTCTATGTTTCCTTTAGCTTTGTAAGCGTCTCCTATCCCTGCAAGAGCTCTTGCTGCCCTATGTGCATCTCCAAACTTTTCAGCTATCTCAAGCATTCTGTAAAGATACGGTAGCATTCTGTCGTAATCTTTCTTTTCTCTATACACATGTGCTATCTTTTCAGCTATAACCGCAGTGCTTATTTCGTCTGCTTCTTCTTCGCACACATCCAAACAAGCCTTGTAAGCTTTTAAAGCTCTGTCAAGGCTACCTCTTAAGTGATAGAGGTCTCCTAAGGTATCAAGCACATTAGCAAGCTCTTTTAAGGCAGAATTTTCCTGAAAAACTAATAGAGCTTCTTCAAGAAGCTCTATTGCA
The DNA here is from genome assembly GCA_013153525.1 of Thermodesulfobacteriota bacterium. Classification (GTDB taxonomy): domain Bacteria; phylum Desulfobacterota; class Thermodesulfobacteria; order Thermodesulfobacteriales; family Thermodesulfobacteriaceae; genus Thermodesulfobacterium. The sequence continues at coordinate 13,834 of JAADEG010000019.1, read as the reverse complement.
TCCACCATTCTACCAGTATTTAAGTACTCGTGAGCCTCTACGCAAAGCTTATACCCCTTTTTAAGTTTTTCTGGGATTTCCTTAGATTCTTCAAGAAGTTTTTTTTCAAGTTCTACGAGTTTGGGGATTTCCATTTTTCCTCCTTGAGAAGAGATCCTAAGGTTATTTCCTTAAACTCTTCTTTTTCGTAATCAAAAACTTTAAATCTTTCTTCTGGATCAATCTCTTCCAGGTTTTCTTTTAAAACAGAGGGATTTAATAACTTTAACACCATAATAGTTAAACCTTTAATTTGAGGATCAGAGTCTTTTAAAAGCTTCGTAAGGGAAAGATAAGCAGACTGTTTTAATACACTTGGATTTAAAGTAGCTATTCTTAAAAATGCGTAAAGTAAATACACTCTATACTCAGGAAGAGGTAAAAACGCAAAGAGGTTTCTTAAAAATACGGAGTATCTATCACCAGTTCTTGCGATAATTTCACCAACAGCCTCAAGTGCACCCCAGGGAGAGGCTGCAGAATCTGCAGCAGCGTAAATTAATCTTTTTATAAGCTCAAGTACCTTTTGAGGATGTACTTTTACCACTCTTTCAATTACATCTCCAAGAGTAATAACCACCTTTTTTCTAAAAACTGGATCTGGATGGTAAAGAAGTTTCTGAAACACATTTAGGTTTAAGGGTTCAACTACTGCGTAGGCAGTAATGAGATCTTTTTCTCCTGAAGCAACCATTTTCTCAAGCTCTTTTTTGTTTAACTTCCTCTTTTCAACCTTTGGTAAAGAAACTTCTGTTTTTTCAGGAGAGATCATTTCTTTTAACTTTTTTTCTTTTAGTTCTCTTATGTCGTCTGCAAGCTTAATAAAGCACAAAACACTACTTAATTTTCTTCTACCGTAAGGTGGGATAGGTAAAATTTGATGAGTTTCTAAGTCGTAGTTTTCTACCCAGATTTCTTTGTAGTCTTCGTCAGGAATGAGGTCCCAAGCAAGGTCCCAGTCTCCAGCACAAGCAATTATAAGAGCTTCTACGAACGCAGTACCTCTGTTGTGCCCTGTTACATCGCAAACATATACACTACCACACTCACAAACACCAGCCTCTAAGTCTGAAAAACCAATTGCTAAGTATCTCGGCTTTTCTATAGGTCTTCCACAAAACGGACAAGTTGGTATCTTACCCCTCATACACCATCCTTTCAAATTCAGGATTTACTGGATAACCGAGACTTTTAGCCTGATTAAGGTATTCTTTTGCTTTTTCTTTATCTCCCATGTAATAATAAGCAACTGCAAAGTTGTTGTATATGGTTGCCATTTGAGGAGCAAGTTCTCTTGCTTTTTCCAAAGCTGAAATAGCTTCTTCGTACTTTTCCTTTTCAATTAAAACTGTTGACAGATTAACCCACGCAGAAGGAAACTTCTCGTCAATTTCCAAGGCTTTTTTATAGCACTTTTCAGCCTCGTCAAAGTTTCCAAGCTGAAACTCTATTAGTCCAAGATTAGTCCAGGCTTCTACTGACTTTGGATAAAACTTAAGAGTAAATGTAAAAGCCTTTTTTGCCTCTTCAAGCTCTCCTTCTTGAGCTAAAATGATCCCAAGGTTTACCATTGCCTCAAAATGATAAGGATCTAATTTTAAAACCTTTTTAAAAGCCTCTTTTGCCTCTTGCAATTTTCCCAAATTAAAGTAAGCTATAGCTAACTTATGTTGTGCAAAAGGAGAATGGGGATTCTCCATGGCTTCCTTTTCAAGTGCTTTTAAAACTTCTTCTGTAATCATAAAACCCTCCTTTTAAGTATTAATTAAGGATACCATTAAATATGAAGTTCTCAAGTGAAAAAGTTAAAAAATTGAGTTGGAAAAAATTTTTCGTAATAGGTTTTGTGTGCCTTTACCTTACAGCTTGGTATGTTGACGCACTTTCTCCTGTTTCAGAACACTATACGCAAAAGTACAGAGTAATTGAAATTCAACGCGGAGAAAACATCTGGGATGTAGCTAAAAAACTTGAAAAAGCAGGGCTAATCAAAAGTGCATTAGCTTTTACTATTTACGCAGTTTTAAACGGAGACTACAAAAGGATCAAAGCAGGAGAATACGGATTTTATCTTTCTCAGTCACCTAAGGAAATCCTTTCAATGCTCGTTAAAGGTAAAGTCTTGAATAGAAAAGTGGTCATTCCAGAAGGAATGACCATATGGGAAATAGGAGAAGCATTAGAAAAAGCAGGAATTTGTAGCAAAAAGGAATTTTTAAAGCTTGCAACAGATCCAAGCGTTGCAAGAAAGTACGGGCTTCCTGGTCCTACCTTAGAAGGATACCTTTTTCCTGATACCTATTACTTTCCTAAGAACACTCATCCAGGCGTCGTTATTCAAACCATGGTTGAAAACTTCTGGAAACACTGGAAAAAGTTTGCTCCAATTGCAAAAAAAGAAGGAAAGTCCTTAAAAGAAGTAATTACCCTTGCCTCCATAGTAGAAAAAGAAGCACTTTTTAACAGAGAAAAACCCATTATAGCTGCAGTGTATCTTAATAGACTTAAAAGAGGAATGCCTCTTCAAGCAGATCCAACTATTAATTACGCTCTTAAAAGCTTTAAACCCATATCCCCTAAGGATTATTATACCGTTAAAAGCCCTTACAACACCTACTTAAACAAAGGTTTACCTCCTACTCCTATATGCAATCCAGGAGAAGCAAGTATTAAAGCCGTGCTTTTTCCTGCAAAAGTAAGGTATCTTTACTTCGTAGCAAAAGGAGATGGAACCCACTACTTTTCTTTAACCTACAGACAACACCTTAGAGCAATTCGTAGAATAAGAGCAAGAAGAAGGTGGTTAAGAAGGATCAGGTACAGAAGGTATTACAGAAGGCACCACAAAAGGTATTACAGACACCACAGAAGACATTATAGACACCGTAAAACAAAGTATCACAAAAAACACTATCACCAGTACAAACAAAAGAAGTCCCACAACTTAGAAAAAAAGTCAACTCCCAAGTTTCACGAGGTATAATAAAGTTTTATTATGTCAGATACCTTAAGCTCTTCAGCTCTTGCAGTAGGACTTATACCAGCTTTGAGCAAAACTTCTTCAGAAACTTTGTGTTTTAACATCTTTCTCCTTTGAGAAAAAACTTTTTTTAGTAGCTCTTTAAGGCGCTTGGGATCTATTTTTAAGTTTTCCTCTCTTCTGTATAATCCAATAAATCCTGATTCTACTTTTGGAGGAGGTACGAAAAACTTCGGAGGCAAACTCATTAAGTACTTCACTTCGTAAAAAGTTCTCACGAAAAAAGAAAGCCAGGAGGCTTCTTTTTCTATTCTAATGGCTACCTCTTTTTGAAGCATAAAAAATGCCGAAGAAATGAGGTTATTAAAGTTAACTACATTTTCAAGTATTCTGGAAGCTACATTGTAAGGAAGATTTCCCACCACTTTTAAGGAGGTTTCTCCAAGTTTAGAGAAGTCAAAATTACCTGCGTCTTGATGAATAATTTGTAATCTGCGATCATTAAACCTACTTTTTAAAATTCGTATCATGTCTTCGTCTATTTCTATTAAGTAAAGTCTTTTCAAAGGTGTGTTAAACAGCTCTTCCGTAAGATTACCAGTCCCAGGACCTATTTCTACTACTACATCGTTTTCTTTAATCTCCATAAACTCAACGAGTTTTTTAATGACTCCTTTAGCAACGAGAAGGTGTTGTCCAAAGTGCTTTTTAAGTCTTTTTTTAAGCATTAAGTAGCTTTTCTATAACTCCTTTTATGACTTTGTTTTGGCAAGTTTTTAAAAAGTTTCTTACGCACTCAAGCCCTTTTTCGTCTTCTATGTTAATTAAAGCCTTTGCAACTTCTATTAACTCGTAAGTATCTCCGTTTTCAGAAGTTAGTTTTTTACAAAGAGGACTTACTGCTTTTTTACTTTTTATCCTTCCAAGAGTCTCTATTGCAACCATTCTGCTGTGCCTCACAGGGTGTTTTAGAGCAAGAAGGAGTTTGTCTTCAAAAGAAAGATTTTGAAACTCAGTAAGGTCTTTTTTACAAAAAGGACACACTTTATCCTCTTGTTTTACTTCCTTCCAGCAATAAGGACAAAACCACTTCATTTTGAAAACAGATTTTTTAAAATCCAGGTTGCATAATAGGTGGTAAACAAAAAGGAGATACCCTGAGGATTTCTACCAAATCCATTGTCTTTGTTTTTACAAGACTTAATAAATTCTAAAAGCTTGGAAGGATTTTTAGGTGTTACATTAAAACCCTTTAATACATAGCAGGCAAAAAACGCATTTTCCATGTAAGAAGTTGTACCTTTAAAAAAACCAAAACCTCCATCAGGATTTTGTGCCTCAAGTATAAAACTTATCCACTTCTCAGGAAATTCAGACTTTAAGACATTGTAGGCGTAAAAGCATTCTTTTAAAGTTAAAAAATTAGTTTTTTCTATGAGTTTTAAACACTTGTTTTTTGCTTTTTCTGCTGATTTAGTTTCTCCAAGAGCGTTTAATATGTAAAATGTCCAAGAAAGGTCACTTAACTTTACTTTTTTTGCCTTTACTTTGTTTTTAGCTCTTTTAATTAAAACTTTTAAGTCCTGGGATTTAAGTTGTAAGAGTTTTTCAATAGATTTAAAAATACTTAGAAGTTCAAGAAGTTTTTGAGCAGGTTCAAAGGTAAGTTTTAAGATGTCCTGAGAGAGGAGGAATTTTTCGTGTTTTTCTAAAGAAACCTCTTCTCCAAGTTCGTAAAGAGTTTTGAGTGCAAAGTAAGTGTCTTCTATGGTTGGAGGTAAAAGAGGAGTTGCTCCAAATCCTCCGTCAGGCTTTTCTCTTTTTAAGACGAATTCTTTAACTCCTGATAATAGTTCCTCACCCTCCATATAGCTTATTATAACACCAATTTACCCTTGATAAACCCTAATTCTTTGTTAGACTTTAGAAAACATTTTTTTAAGCTAACGGAGAAAAAAATGCCGCAAGTTTTACCGTTTTCTGCCTGGAGATACAATCAAAACCTCGTTAAAATTGAAGATGTCGTAGCTCCACCTTACGATGTGGTTACAGAAGAAGAAATAAGTTACTTTAAAAAAAAGAGTCCTTACAACATTTTTCACTTGGAGCTTCCAGAGAGTTATCAGAAGGCTAAGGAACTTTTAAACGAATGGATTAAAAGTAGCGTAATCGTAAATACTGAAGCACCTGCTGTTTATCTTTACGAACTTGAATTTGAATTTTTGGGAAGGAAGTACTTAAGAAAGGGATTCGTTGCTCTGGTTGAGCTTTCAGACTTTAATCAGGGAAAAATCGTTCCTCACGAAAAGGTCTTTGCCAAAGTTACAGAAGACCGATTTAACCTTCTTAAGGCTACGGGTTTCCAATTTAGCCAAATCTTTGGTCTTTACGAAGACGAAAACCTTAAACTTTTTTCCTTTAAACCTCAAAAAAGAATACTTTACCAAGTTAGGTTTAATGATCAAGTGCATACTCTCTACGAAATAAAAGATAAAGAATTTTTAAAGCTTTTTTCCGAATTTTTTAAAGACAAACGCATTTTTATAGCAGATGGACACCACAGGTACACGACTGCACTTAAGTATAAAGAATACATGCAGGAAAAATTCGGTTCAGAAACTTTAAAAGACTTCAACTTTACTGCTATGTATTTGTGTGCAATAGAAGATCCAAACCTGCTTATGCTACCAACTCACAGAGTGTATAAAACTCAGGCAGAAGAATTTATAAAGGCTTTTGAAAAGTTCGTAGAAGTTAAAAAAGAGTTGAGTCAGGAAGAAGCTTTTCAAAAAGAGCTTTTAGAAAGCGAGTGGATGTTTGTTACACAGGATAAGTGTATTTTAGTAAAGATAAAAAAAGAGGTTTTTGAAGAGATTAAAGCAAGGGATCCTCTTCTTGCAAAGCTACCAGTTTATAACTTTTTGGAAGTTTTTAAAAAGGTATTTAGTTTTGGAGAAGAAGAACTAAAAGAAAAGGGAAAAGTAAGTTTTATTAGTGATGTAAAAGAGGTCTTGGATACCGTTAAAAAGGAAAGAGGAATAGGTGTGATTTTTCCAGGTGTTTCTCCAAAAGTCTTAAAAGAGGTTGCTCTTGCAGGAAAAAGGATGCCTCACAAGTCCACCTATTTTTACCCTAAAATTTTAACGGGAATGCTTTTAAACGAAGTTAGTGGAAAAGACCTAAGGGTGTTTTAAGTGAGAGATAGTTTAAAGTTCTTTTTAAGGTGGCAAGAGCTGTATCAAAAAAAACTAAGAGACGAGCTTTTTAAGGACGAATACCTCGTTTCTCAGCTTTCATTACTTGAACAGGCAATTTTAAAAAGCAGGTCTGCGTTTGAAAGTACGGGGTCTTTTGCTTTTTGTGCTAAGTGTGCTCAAAAAGGAGTAAAGTGCTGTCAGGCAGATCTTGAGTGGGTAGTTTCACCTGCAGAATTTATTCTTAACTTGATGCTTGCAGACCTAAAAAACACGAAGATAGAGTTTAATTACGACAGATTTGAAGATTGTCTTTTTCTCGGAGAAAGAGGATGTAACCTCATTTTAACTCCTATATTTTGTAGAAACTTTTTCTGTCCAGAGCTTGCAGAGTACCTTGGTAAGGAAAAGTTAATCGTGATTCAAAATGCAATGGAAGACGAGGCAAACTTGGGTTTCAAGCTCGGTGACTACCTTAACAAAACTTACTTAGAACCTTACAAATAGAGGAGGACAAATGGATATTATACTGGTTACGGGTTCAGCTGGTTTTATAGGCTGGAGGACTTCAGAATTTCTGTTAAAACAGGGAAAAAAAGTAATAGGTATTGACGAAATCAACGACGCATACGATGTCAGATTAAAACACTGGAGACTTGAACAGTTAAAAAGATTTGAAAACTTCAAGTTTTATTCTTTTGATCTTGCAAATTACCAGGCATTAAAGCTGATTTTTGAACACCATAAAATAGACGCAATAATTCACCTTGCAGCAAGAGCAGGCGTAAGGACGAGCGTTGAAAATCCCTGGGTTTATGTAAGAAGCAATGTAACTGCAACTCTTAACATACTTGAGATTATGAAAGACTTTGGAGTAAAAAAGCTGGTCCTTGCGTCAACTTCTTCTGTGTATGCAGGGCAAAAACCTCCTTTTCACGAAGAGCTTAAAGTTGACACTCCTCTTTCACCTTACGCTGCAACGAAAAAGTCAGCAGAGCTTCTTGCGTACTCGTATCATCATCTTTACGGACTTGACATATCAGTCTTAAGGTACTTTACCGTATATGGTCCTGCAGGCAGACCAGATATGAGTATTTTCAGGTTTATAAAGTGGATTTACGAAGAAAAACCCATAATAATTTACGGAGACGGTAATCAGGCAAGGGACTTTACATATATAGACGACATTGCAAGAGGCACGATACTTGCCTTAAAACCTTTAGGATACGAAGTGATAAATCTTGGTGGAGGAAGAAACCCCATATCCATAAACACCGTTATTGAAACCCTTGAAAAACTAATAGGGAAAAAAGCAAAAAGAAAACACCTCCCTTTTCACAAAGCAGATGTAAAAGTTACCTGGGCTGAAATAGAAAAGGCAAACAAACTTCTTGGATGGAAACCAGAAATTGACTTAGAAGAAGGACTTAGAAGAACAGTGGAATGGGCAAAAGAAAACCTGGATCTCGTTAAAGCCGTGGAGGTGTAACCCTGGATAAAAGAGAAAAACTTGCGTACTTTAGTAAGTACTTAGACGAGAGAGGACTTATAAGTGGTTCTGAGGGTAATCTTTCAATAAGAGGCGAGTACGGATTTTGGATTACTGCTTCAGGAGTAATAAAAGGTTTGACATCTTATAAGGAAGTCTGTTTTGTTTCTTGGAATGGTGATTTTTTTAACGGTAAGCCTTCTTCTGAATGGGGAATGCACCTAAAAATTTATCAAAGCATAAAAAACGCAGGAGCAGTAGTGCACACTCATTCAACTTACGCTCTGGTTCTTGAAAAACTTGGTTTTGACTTTAGTAAGTTCTCTCTGGCAGAGGCAGAGCTTCTTCTGGGTAAAGTAGGAATAGTAGATTTTTTTCCACCAGGATCTAAAAAGTTGTGGGAAGCAGTGGAAAAAGAAGCTAAAAACTTTAAAGTGATACTTTTAAAAGGGCACGGAGTGGTTACCTGGGAGGAAAGCATAGAAAAAGCAGTAAACCTTGCACTTATATTTGAAAAACTTTGCCTTATTGAGTATCTTGCATTAAAATAGACTTAAAAACCTTTACAGGAGGTTTAAAAATGAGAATAAGGTCTGAAAAGTTTTACGAGGAGGCTATTAAATACATTCCTGGAGGAGTAAACAGCCCTGTTAGAGCTTGCAAAGCGGTTAAGTGTAATCCTGTATTTTTTGAAAGAGGAGAAGGGGCTTATCTTATAGACGCTGATGGTAATAGGTACATTGACTATGTTTGCTCCTGGGGACCACTTATTCTTGGACATGCTCATCCTGAAGTAATTGCAGGAGTATATTTTGCTTCAAAAAGAGGTACGAGCTTTGGTGCTCCTACCTGGCAAGAAGTGGAACTTGCAAAAATGATAACCGAGTTGTTTCCTTCTATAGAAAAAGTTAGGCTGGTTAACTCTGGAACCGAGGCAACTATGAGTGCGATTCGTCTTGCAAGGGGCTACACTAAGAGAAACAAAATAATTAAGTTTGAAGGCTGTTATCACGGGCATGTGGATTCACTTCTCGTAAAAGCTGGTTCTGGACTTGCTACATTTTCCATCCCTGCAAGTCCAGGAATTCCTGAAGAACTTACTTCTCACACTATAAACCTTCCTTACAACGATGCAGACGCAGTAAAAGAGGCTTTTGAGAAGTTTGGAGAAGAAATAGCAGCAGTTATAGTAGAACCAGTTGCTGCAAACATGGGAGTGGTGCCACCTAAGGAGGGGTTTTTAGAATTTTTAAGAGAGGTTACTCAAAAGTACGGAGCACTTCTTATTTTTGATGAGGTTATCACTGGTTTTAGGCTTGGACTCTCAGGAGCTCAAGGAGTTTTTGGGGTTATTCCAGACTTAACCTGCCTTGGAAAAATCATCGGTGGTGGTTTGCCTGTTGGTGCTTACGGAGGTAAGGCAGAAATTATGAGTTTAATTGCTCCAGAAGGTCCTGTGTATCAAGCTGGAACACTTTCTGGAAATCCAATAGCAGTAGCAGCTGGACTTGCAACCATAAAAGAACTTAAAAAGCCAGGAACCTACGAAAGACTTGAAGCCCTTACTTCTATGCTTGAAGAAGGAATAAAAGATGTACTTAAAAAACTCGGTCTTTCTTACAAAACCACGAGAGTAGCGTCTATGTTTACTCTCTTTTTTACGGAAAAAGAAATAGAAAACTTTCAGAGCGTTTCCAGTTGTGATACTGACAAGTTTGCTTACTTCTGGCAAGCAATGTTAAAGAGAGGGGTATATCTTCCACCGTCCCAATTTGAGGCGTGGTTCGTATCTCTTGCTCACACAGAAAAGGAGATAGAAACTACGATTAATGCGGTTTACGAAGCTTTAAAAGAGATTCATTAAAAAGTGTAGGAGGGGATTTTTTTTCCCCTCCTGCAGAAAAATGAAAGAAGTTGACTTCCTTATAATTAATCCCTGGATTTACGACTTTGCTGCTTATGACTTCTGGTTAAAGCCTTATGGACTATTATTAATAGCTGGAAAATTGCAAGCACTTGGCTATAAAATTGCCTACATTGACCTTCTTGATCCGTTTCATCCTGAACTTCCTAAAAGACCAAAAAGAAGAAGTTACGGAACAGGACACTTTTTTAAAACTCCGTTTCCTAAACCAGTATTTTTTTCAGATGTTCCAAGAAGATTTCACAGGTATGGTCTTCCTTTTAATACATTTGAAAAAGAAGTTTCACGAGTAAAGTTTAAAGCGGTTCTTACTGGTTGTACCCTTACTTATTGGTATCCTGGACTCATTAGCGTTTTATACTTTTTTGCTTCAAGGTATCCAGACATTCCGATTTTCGTAGGAGGAATTTATGTGAAACTGTGTTTTTCTCACATTCAAAAATTGATTTCAGAGTGTTTTAAAAACGCAAAAATTGAGCTCGTAAATTACGATGTTGACGAATTTTTAGAAGACATAAAAAAACGCTTTTCTCCTTCTGGAAAGGGAATTTATCCAGATTATCCAGCATTTTACCTGCAAAGAAAAATTCCGTATGTGGTAATTATGACGAGTTTGGGATGTCCTTTTAATTGTCCTTATTGTGCTTCAAAAAGAATTTACCCTAAGTTTAAACCCAGAAATCCTGAAGATGTTTTTCAAGAAATTTTGTTTTGGCACCAAAAGTTCTCAGTGGTTGACTTTGCTTTTTACGACGATGCTCTTCTTTTTAACTTTGATTCTCACTTAGGAGTAATCCTTGAAAAAGTTCTTACTTCAGGAATAAAAGTGAGATTTCACACTCCTAATGCGGTTCATGCAAGATTTATAACAAAAAGGGTGGCAAAATTGCTCAAAGATTCTGGATTTGAGACCATTCGTATAGGGCTTGAAAGAGTAGAAAATCGCTTTGACGACAAGGTTAGTATTGAAGAGTTTTTACAAGCAACATCTTATTTAAGAGAAGCAGGGTTTAAACCTAAACACTTGGGAGCGTACATGCTGTACGGCATTCCTGAGGAAAACTTTTCTGAAGTAGAAAAAGGGCTCAGATTTCTTGAGAAACACCAGGTTCCACCGTATCTTGCAGAGTATTCTCCTATTCCTGGGACACCGTTTTTTGAAAGAGCAAAGATTACTTCCAGATACCCAATTGAAGAAGATCCAATTTTTCACAATAACTCCGTTTTTCCAGCTTTAAAAAATCCTGATTGGGAAGAAATTAACAGAATAAAGAATCTTGCAAAAAGCATAAGACACAGGTTATTTGCTTTGTCTTGAAATCCATAAAAATCCCCATTCTCGTAAGTCTTCAGCTTTTTTGAGTTTCCAGCCCAGTTTAGTATAAACTTGAAGAAGCTTTTCTTTGTCTTCAGAAAGAATACCTGATAAAAAAGCACATGCATTAGTATTAGCAACTTCTGTTATTTTTTCGGCAAGTTTTTTAAGTTCGCGAAAGCCTATGTTTGCCATAATAAGGTCAAACTTTTCCAAAGGAATTTCTTCAGAAAAGATAATTTTATCTTCTAAGTCGTTTAATTTTGCGTTGTACATGCCTGCAGATAGTGCGTCTTTATCTATGTCTATTGCCCACACCTTTGCTTTTGGAAGGAGTTTAAGAAGTGCTACTGAAAGAATAGCTGTTCCACAACCCAGGTCAAGAACTTTTAGATCAGGCTTAGAACTTGAAGCAAACTCCTCAATGTGTTTAAGCATTAGCTGAGTAGTAGGATGATGTCCTGTGCCAAATGCTTGCCCAGGTTCTATTACGACGAGCACCTCGCTTGAATTTACTTCACGAGGGACCTCCCAGGGTGGAGCAATTATGAGTCTTTTACCAACTTTTAAGGGCTTAAAGTTCTTTTTCCACATTTCTGCCCAATTTTCCTCTTTAATCCAGGTGGTGCTAACCTCAACTTCTGGAATTTCTGACAAGACTTTTAAAAGTTCTTCAGCTTGAGCTTGCCCCTTTGGATATACCAAGTAATTTGTGAATTCACCTACTTCCTGAGTTTCCCAGCCTAAGACATCTGCTTGGTATAATACCTCTTCAACCTTTTCAGAGGTTTTCAGAGGAGTTTTTATGTTAAGTTGCAAAAACATCTTCTTCTCAACGCACTTTTTTGTATTATAATACTTTGAAATTTCTGGCAGGACAAGAGAGTGGAAAGAAAAAAACTTCTGTACCTTGCCATAATTTACTTTTTTTCAGGACTTCCTTTTGGATTTTTTTACAGTTTTATACCCGTATTTTTAAGAACTAAAGGGGTAGCTTTAACTACTATAGGTTTTTTTTCTCTTGCAGGACTTCCCTGGAGTTTGAGACTACTTTTTGCTCCATTTATAGACAGGTATTTGTGGAAACCTGCTTGGATGGGGCTTTCTCTTTTAACTCTGGCTTTAACACTCGTTGGAATAGCGTTTTTTCCTCCTAAATGTGTTTTGTTTTTTTTACTTTTAACTATGGTTAGTTTTTGTTCAACGATTTTTGACACCTCTGCAGATGGTTTCGTAGTTGAGTGGATACCACCAAAAGACCTTGGCAATGCAAATGGAGTAAGAATATCAGCTTATAGAGTAGCTTTAATTTTTTGTGGTGGTGGTGCTATTGCTTTGAGTGGTTACATAGGATTTAAACCTATATTTTTTATTCTTGCTTCAGGATGCGTTTTAACGGGTGTTTGGTTACTTACCTCAAGGTTTTTAAAGGTTAAGCCTCAAAGAAAAGAGATTACCATTTATCAACAATTTATTCAGCCGTTTAAAGAAATTCTTTCAAGACCAAAGGTCTATTGGTTACTTTTATTTGTTTTTACTTATAAAATAGGAGATGCTTTGCTTGGAGCAATGGTTTATCCTTTTTGGGTTGACAGAGGTTTTTCCAGGGTTGAAATTGGATTGATCTCAGGTGTTATAGGAAGTATTTTAACCATAGGAGGCTCGCTTCTTGGTGGTTGGCTTTCAAGTAGATGGAGTTTAAAAAAGTCTTTGTTCGTTTTAGGGTTATTTCAGAGTTTTTCAAACCTTGGATACGCCTTAGCGTCTTTACCAAACATGACGAAGTACGCAGTTTATGCCGCGTCTATGTTTGAGAGCTTTACTGGTGGGCTTGGTACAGCAGCATTTTTAACATTTCTTACTGCGCTTTGTAAAAAAGAATTTTCTTCAACTCAATACGCGGTATTTTCAACGCTTTTTACCTTATCTCTTACGATTTCAAGATCCCTTGCAGGTGTAGGTGCAACTTACCTTGGTTATACGAAGTTTTTCGTTTTAACCTTTTTTGTTTCTTTACCAGCATTTTTGTTAATTCCTGTAGTCACCCAGTCTCGTCCTTTGGAATCAGGTGTTAATAAAGATTTTTCAGAGTAACAAAAAAAGCTATTGAAAAATTTAATTTTCATAGTTTAATTTATTAATAAAATTGATAAAAAACCTGAGGGGGAGGAGTATGAACAGACGCGACTTTTTAAAAGGCATGCTTATAGCCTCCTGTGTTGGTTTAGCAGGATTACCCAAGTTAGGAGGCGTTGAAGAGGCTGAAGCAAGCTGGAGAGTTCCTAAGCTTCCTTGGGGATACAAAGAGCTTGATCCTGACGAGGCATTAAGAAGAGGACACCTGGGTTACATGATTGGTGAATGAGGGATAGGTGTATATTGGGCTATAACCTCTCTGTTAAGAGAGGTCAAAGGATATCCTTACACACTTCTTCCAATTTACTCACTTAGAGAGGTATTACACGCAGCTCACAAAAAAGAAGAGTTGTACATGCCTTTTAAGTTTGCTGGTGGTGGTATAGTGGGATATGCAAGTATATGTGGAACTTTAGTAGCTGCTGGGGCTGCTATAGAACTTGCTTTTGGGCACAAATCCGCAAAAAAGATAATAAGGCACTTACTTAGGTGGTACGAAGTTACTCCATTTCCTACTGATGAAGCAAATAGATTTGCAGCAGAAGGTAAATTTTATACAAAAGGAAAAACACCAGAAGTGCTTCCTCAAGTAGTAGGGCATTCTGTATTGTGTCATATAGTTGTTTCAAGATGGTGCAAAGCTACAGGATATGCAAGTGGAAGTAAGCAGCGTTCTGAAAGGTGTGCAAGAATTGCAGGAGCAGTTGCTCGTCAGGCAGTGTTATTTATGAATGCTTATGCAAGAGGTGAAGACCTT
>JAADEG010000087.1 GCA_013153525.1 Thermodesulfobacteriota bacterium | reverse complement strand
CTGTATTTTTTGATCTTACCCATCAGCTTCACTGGGACCTTGGAGGATCTGGTTCTAACTTGAGAAGCCCTGCTTGTTGTATGGGTAAGTCTCTTTGTGAGTGGTGCTTGTACGATGTGCAGGATCTCGATTACGAGTTGACTATGCACTTCCAGGATGAGCTTCACCGTCCAGCATTTCCATACAAGTTTAAGTTTAAGTTTTCTGGATGTCCTCTTGACTGCGTCGCAGCAATTGCCCGTGCAGACTTGTCCTTTATAGGAATTTGGAGAGACGACATTCAGATTGATCAAGAGGCAGTAAGAGCTTATGTAAATGGTGAGCTTAAGCCCAACGCAGGTGCTTTTTCTGACAGAGATTGGGGTCCATTTGACATTAAAAAAGAAGTTATAGACATGTGTCCTTCCAAGTGTATGTATTGGGACGAAAAAGAGCAGAAGCTTTACATTAACAACGAGGACTGTGTAAAGTGTATGCACTGTATAGCAGTAATGCCTGAAGCACTTAAGCCTGGAAAAGACAGGGGTGTTTGTATCCTTATCGGTGCTAAGGCACCAATTCTCGAAGGTGCTCAGCTTTCTACTGTACTTATTCCTTTCTGGAAGCCGGAACCACCTTACGACGACATTAAAGAGTTCATCTACAAGATTTGGGACTACTGGATGGAAGTTGGAAAGAACAGAGAAAGAGTTGGAGAGCTCATTCAGAGAATTGGACTTAACAGGTTCCTTACTGATGTCGTAGGAATTAAGCCTATACCACAGCATGTCAGAATACCTCGTGACAACCCATACATCTTCTGGAAAGAGGAAGAGGTGCCTGGTGGTTGGAAGAGAGACATTAAAGAGTTTAGAAAGCGCCACCCAGCGTAAGCATTAAAGTTAAAAAGCCAAAAAGAAACCAAAATATGCAAATAAAAGGAGGGTAAGATGGCTGACGCAGTAGAAAGGTTAAAAGAGCTTTGGGCTAAATATGAGGAGGTAGAGGGAAAGTTTAAAGACGAAATGGATCCTATTTATCAGGAGCCTTATTATCCTGATGTTGCAGAAAAGCTTTACAATCCTGATAAACCCATGGAGAACAGAATTACCGATATAGGACCTCCTTATTACTGGCAGTTTTTACCACCAGTTGTTAAAAAGAATTATGGTAAGTGGGTGTCCCACGAGATTATCCAGCCAGGTGTAGTGAAAAGGGTTGCTGAAAGTGGTGATACGGTTTTCGTAGTAAGGTGTGGAACTCCCCGTCTTGAAACTACGGATTACATTAGAGAAATATGTGAAATTGCTGACAAGTACTGTGGTGGATATGTCCGCTGGACTACCAGAAACAATGTTGAATTTATAGTTGATTCCGAGGACAAGCTTAGGGCACTTTTAGAAGATCTTAAGAACAGGAAGCACCCCAATGGTTCCTACAAGTTCCCCGTTGGAGGAACTGGTGCAGGTGTGAGCAACATCGTTCACACCCAGGGATGGATTCACTGTCACACTCCAGCAATTGACGCTTCTGGAGTCGTTAAGTCCATCATGGACGAGCTTTTTGAGTACTTTGGTTCTCACAAACTTCCTGCAAAGACGAGGCTTGCTCTTGCTTGCTGTTTGAACATGTGTGGTGCAGTTCACTGTTCTGACATTGCAATAGTTGGAATTCACAGAAAGCCTCCTATGGTAGAGGACGACAGACTTCAGCATGTTTGCGAAATTCCTTTGGTTATTGCATCCTGTCCTCTTGGAGCAATTAAACCAGCAACCGTGGAAATTGATGGCCAGAAGAAGAAAACCGTAAGGGTAAATGCTGATCGTTGTATGTTCTGCGGAAACTGTTACACCATGTGTCCAGCAATGCCTATTGCTGACGGAGAAGGTGACGGTATTGCTATCGTCGTTGGTGGTAAGGTTTCTAACAGAAGAACTCCACCTAAGTTCTCAAGAGTAGTTATTCCTTACATTCCTAACGAGCCTCCACGCTGGCCAACTACTGTTAAGTGGATTAAGAAGATTCTCGAAACCTATGCTCAGCACGCTAACAAGTACGAGAGAGTTGGAGATTGGATTGAAAGAATTGGTTGGGAGAAATTCTTTGAGCTTACGGAAATACCATTTACTGACAAGAGTATTGACGATTACAGGCTTGCTTACACTACTTACAGAACTACTACGCACTTTAAGTTTACTAAGCATGTTGATGAAGTAAAAGTAGAGGCTTAAAAAATTTTAGAAAGGGGTGATAGACATGGACAAGGAACAACTTAAGCAGAAGATTTTAGAAGTTATAGAAGCAAAGGTTAAAAAAGGTGGTAAGACGAAGATTTATCTTAAGGACTTGCAGAGGGACATTCCTGATGCAAAGCCCCGTGAGATTAAGATGGCTGCTAACGAGCTCGTGAGAGAAGGGAAACTTGAATACTTTTCTACTGGTAGTACGGTTATGTTTGGACTTCCTGGTATGGACTTAGAAGCTGGTATGAAAAAGCCAGAATAATTTCTTCTGTCTTTTGGCAATAAGCTGTATAAAGGGGGGGATTATTTCCCCCTTTTTTGTTTTTTTAATAAGCTGTATTTTTAAGTGAAAGGGTGTTTCTTTTAAAATATATTGTACTGCTTATATAATTTACTTAGTTTGGGAAAGTGACTTTTAAGTAGATTTTGTAGTCTTTTTTCTGCAATGGGGATAAATTCTTTGAACCAGGATTTACCTTTTAGGCTTAGCTTACAATAAGCTGCAAGTGCCTGATGAAGTCTAAGTATACCGTACTTAATACAAAGAACTTTGACTTCCTCTGTGGATAAGTTTAAGACTTTGCTAAAAACTTTTGAGTAGTAATTCAAGTTACTTATTAAAAAGTCCCAGTTTTTTTCGTAAGGATCTACTATTAAAGAGGCTAAATCGTAAAAAATAGGACCTTTTCTTGCACCTTGAAAGTCAATTACAAAGGGAGCTCCGTTTTTTATCATGATGTTTTTTGATTGAAAGTCCCTGTGTATAAAAGAATTTAATTTTGGTTCTACGAACTCGATGATTAAGTCTTTTACCTCTTCTACCAATTCCTCAGAGGCTTTTAATTTTTTGTACTTTTTAACATACCATTCAAAAAAGTACATCACTTCAAATTTCCATAGGAATTCAAAGTCGTAGGCTGGATTTAAACCCATTATTGGATGATTTTTATAATTTTCAAAAATTTCTTTAAACAGTACCAAAATTTTGATTAGCTTAGGATACAAGTTTGCCTTAGTTTCGTAGGTAACATCTGCAAGATGCGTATCTCCAAGGTCTTCGGTTAATGTGATTCCACTACTTTCTTCCCAGTGAAAAATTTTAGGAATTGGTATGCCTTGAGATTTTAAGAACTTTCCTACGAGATAAAAATTTTTTGCTTCCTTCTTATTCAAAGGATCAGGTAAAATTAGTATTAAGGAATAGTTTTTAAAAGTTATTCTGAAAAATGTTCTATTTGAACCATCACCTTTTAACTTTTTTATGTCAAGCCAGGAATCAAGGTTAAGTTTTTTTAAGTAAGAATACACCAGTCGTAGCTTCCTCGAGCTATCTTGGCACCGTTCCATACTACGCACCGTTTTAAAATTGCATTCTTTATTGTGGCTCCCTCTATGTAAGCCCATTCTTTCACTTTTACCTCTTTTAAGGTAGAATTTTTAATGACTATGGAGTTTTTGACTTCTGGAATTCCGGGTAAATGTACTTTTTTCAACAAAATGTCCTGGTGAGATGCAAGGTAGTCGTTTAAGGTTCCAATGTCTCTAAAGTAGTCTTTACTTAAAAAGGCACCTATGTTTATTCCCCGTTTTAATAAGTCTTGATAAATTTCTATCAAGTCTGAACATTCTGAGAATACTTTAACTGCATCTGGCTCAATTATTTGGATACCTCCGTAGGTAAAACAAGATTTTCCAGAAGTCCTAAACTGTAAAACTTTGTTTTGGGTTGTATCTATACGAACATTGTCGTTTTTTCCTTTTACGAAAATCATACTAATGGGATTATTACTTGCGTAGTGGAAGCTTAAGAAATTTTTTAAAGAAGTATTAGTTAAAATGTCAGAATTTATTACTAAAGTTGAGTCTTTTTTAAAAAAAGACTTAGCGTTTAAAATACCTCCTCCAGTTCCTAAAAGTACAGGCTCTTCGAAAATCCAAAAATTAACATCGTACTTAGTTTCTAATTTAACGAGAAATTTTTTAATCTTTTCTTTTTGATACCACAAGTTTATACCAATTTTACGAATTTCTAAGGTAATTAATCGTCTTACCAGGACTTCAAGAATAGGAACACCTAATATGGGAAATAAAGGTTTAGGAAGAAAGAAGGAATAGGGACGAAGCCTTGTCCCTTTCCCCGCTGCAAGAATAAATCCCTGCAATACTAAGCCTTTTTAGAAGCCACTTTCTCCGTAGTGGTAGCGGTTTCAGACTTCTCGAGCTTTTCCAAGTCTTCCTTGACATCTGCAGAATTAAGAGCCTCTTTAAAAGAGCGAATTCCCTTACCTAAACCTGCTCCCACCTCTGGAAGTCTTTTAGCTCCAAAAATTAAAAGAGCTAAAAGCAATATTATAAATAACTCTTGACCACCGAGATTAGGTATCATGGCTTACCCCCTTTGGATTTGATTTGAACGAGTCTAACTAAAATTATACCTACTTCGTAAAGTAATGTCAAGGGGAGAGCAATTAAAATTTGAGTCAAAGGATCTGCTCCTCCCGTTACTACTGCTGCTATTACGAAAGATAAAATTATAGCATAAGGCCTGAACTTGGAAAATTCTTCTAATCCTACGAGCTCAAGCTTGGCAAGCAGTATCATAAAAGCAGGAAGCTGAAAAATTACCCCTGCAAAAACGAAAAACTTAAGAATAAAGTTAATGTACTCGGTTAAAAAAGGTTTGAAAACCAGAAACCTTTCTCCAAAGGAGTAAAGAAACTTTAAAAGGTAAGGTAAAAACAAAAAGTAAGCTACCAAGTCACCTATTAAAAACGAAAAGCAGGTTAAAAATACCGTAAGCTTCACCCACTTTTGTTCGTGAGGATAAAGCCCAGGAGCAATAAAGTTCCACAACTGATACAAAATGTAAGGACTTCCTATTATAAATCCAACTATTATTCCTAACTTCAAATAGGTGGAAAATACCTCAGGAAATGTTCTAAAGTAAATTATGTGTTCTCTGGGAATGGCTTTAAACAGAGGATACAAAAAAACTTGAATTATTTTGGGAGATAGAATGTAAGCTATTATAGCCCCTACTGCCCATCCAATAAAGGCTTTTACTAAGCATCCTCTTAGCTCAACCAGGTGATCTACAAAACTCTGTTTAAGTTCTGCAGTATTTTTAACTTCGCTCATTTAATCGAACTTTTTATCGTATTTGCAATGCTTTCCCCGTCGATTCCAGAAAGTTTAAACAACTCTGCTGGCTTTCCAGAGGATAGAGGTTCTTTGTGCCCAAGAAGCCTTATTTTACACAGCTTCCCCTTTTCAAAAAGAAAGGCAGCAACTCTTTTTCCGAGCCCGGTTTCGATTAAGTGATCTTCTACCACTACTACAAAACCAGTTTCAGCAGCTTTTAACACATCCTCTTCTGGAAAAGGCCTTATAGAGGCAAGATTTAAAACCCCGACGCTTATGCCTTGCTCTCTTAAGAGCTCCCACGCCTTGATTGCAGAGTGAATTGCACTTCCGTAAGAAATTATAACTCCATCTTTACCACTTCTGATCCAATCTCCCTTACCTGGTTTAAATTCGTAATTAGAGTCAAAAAATACTTCCCCATTTTCCTTGGTTATTACGGGAACTTTGGATCTTCCCATTCCAACGAAGGCATTCCCTTTTCTTTGAGAAACGACTTTTAATATGTGTTTCGTTTGGTTAGGATCTGCAGGAAGGTAAACTTCAAAGTCTGGAATGTTTAAAAGCAGGCCTATGTAGTCTATACATTGATGGGTTGGTCCGTCTTCTCCAACATCTGCTCCAAGGTGTGTAGCTACTACCTTTAAGGCACTTTTGTTTAAGGAGTTTATTCTTAATTGATTGTAAACCTCGTCAATTGCAAATACTCCAAAAGTGGAAAAAAATACTAAAAAACCTTCTTTTGATAATGCACCTGCTACAGAGGCAGTGTGATGCTCTTGAATACCAGATTCAAAGAATCCCTCTGGAGAGGCCTTTTTAAAGTTAGACATTTTTACCGAGCCTTCAAGATCACAAGTAAGCCCAAGAATTTTAGGACATGCACCTCTATTATTTTTTTCTGCAAGAGACTCTAAAAATTCTCCATAGGCACTTCTACAATCTGTTTTTTTGTCAGCAGGATAAGGTACAACTTCGGGTACTTCTACTTCTACGGGTAAAGGATCGTGGGGAAAGTGAGGGAAAGACACCTTCCAATTGGCTCTTTCTTTTTTAAGCTCTTCCAGCTCACCTGGATCAAAACCAAGTTCTGCGAGAGCCTTTTTGGCGAGGTCTTCAGGTAATGCCATTCCGTGCCACTTGGGATCGTTCTCCATAAAAGAAATACCTTTACCCATCACGGTGTGAGCTATTATTGCAGTAGGATGTTCTGGAAACTTAACTTTTCTTTCCACTACCCTTTTTATAGCTGAAAAAAGCTCGTTATAATCGTGTCCGTTAACTTCTATTACATTCCAGTCTGTAGCCAAAATTTCTTCTTTTAACTTCTGAGGCATAACTTTTTGTATGTCTCCCCCGATTTGAAGTTTGTTGTAGTCTATAAACACTAAAAGATTGTTCAGTTTAAACTTAACTGCCCATCGTCTTGCTTCTATAACTTGTCCTTTTTGCTGCTCACCGTCTCCCATTATACAAAAAACCAGGTTATCGTAGCCTTTAAGTTTTAAGGCCTTTGCCATTCCACAGGCTGCAGAAAGGCCTTGCCCTAAGTTACCAGTATTCCACTCTACCCCTGGAACTGCCTGCTCAACATGGCCAGCAAAGGCTGATCCCGTCCTTCTAAATTCCATTAAAAATGGTTTCTCGTCAAAAAATCCAAATTCACTTAAAACACTATAAACCCCAGGACTTATGTGTCCCTGACTAATTACTACTCGATCCCTTTTAGGATCTCTTGGGTTTTTAGGATCGACCTTGGCTACTGAATATATCACGAGAAGCATGCTTAAAGAAGAAAGGGATCCACCTGGATGTCCACATCCAGCTAAGGTAGTAGAAAGTATAATTCTCCTTGCACACCTTTTAAATGCTTCTTCAAAAGCCTTCAAGTCCTCCTGGGCAAGAGCTTCTTTGCTCAAACTGAGCTTAATCATAAAACCACCTCTCCTAAAAATTTTCGAGCAATCTACAAAAAGAATTTATACCTTGAGAAATTTAAAAATCAAGACTTTTTCTCTCTTTTCATAGCAATACTTCCAGTTCTGACTATTTCTTTTATTCCCATAGGTTTTAAAAGTTCGATCACTGCTTTAAGTTTGTTTTTGTCTCCTGTTACTTCAATTATGTAAGTCCTTGGACTAACATCTACTATTTTACACCTAAAAATTTCACAAATCCTAAAAATTTCTTCTCTATTTTCCCTCTCAGCTTTTACTTTAATTAATGCCATTTCCCTTTCTACATATTCTCCTTCCTCGGTAACATTGACTACTTTGTAAACATCTATAAGTCTTCTTAGCTGTTTAATTATTTGTTCTACTATTTGATCGTCTCCGTGGGTAACAAGAGTAAGATGTGATAAAGTAGGATCTAAAGTTTCTGCTACGCACAAACTGTCTATGTTGAAACCTCTTCCACTAAAAAGCCCTGCTATACGAGCAAGGGCTCCAGGAGTGTTTTCTACCAAGACTGAAAGGGTGTGTTTTTTTTCCTCCATTTAGTGCCCCCTTTAAGTAAGTTATACTAAAATCATTTCTGTAGTTGCCTTTCCCGCAGGAACCATCGGGAAAACCCCTTCTTCAGGGGCTATTTGAACATCGAGTATTACGAGCTTGTCACTACTTAGAACCTTTTTTAACGCAGGTTCTACCTGTTCAGGTTTGGTAATTCTCATGCCTTCTGCTCCATAAGCCTCTGCAAGCTTAACAAAGTCAGGAAGAACTGAGAATCTCACGAAAGAATATCTTTTACTGTAGAAAAGCTCTTGCCACTGTCTAACCATGCCAAGAAAGCCGTTGTTTAAAATAATTATTTTTATAGGAAGCCTTTGTTCTACCGCAGTTGCAAGCTCCTGAATGTTCATCTGAATAGAACCATCCCCTGCTATGTCTATAACTAACTTATTCGGATTACCCATCTGAGCTCCTATAGACGCTGGAAAACCAAACCCCATAGTTCCAAGTCCACCGGATGTTATTAAGCTTCTGGGATACTTAAACTTGTAAAATAACGCAGTCCACATTTGATTTTGTCCCACTTCAGTAGCAATTATTGCTTCCCCTTGGGTTAGTTCGTAAAGTTTTTCTATAACGAATTGAGGTTTTATGTAGTTTGGATCTTCTCTATAAGTAAGAGGATATCTCTTTTTCCAGATTTCAATTTGTTCCCACCAATCTTTAAACCTTTCCTTCCAGAACTTTTTGGTTTTTCCTACGACTTTAGCTATTTCGAGTAATCTTTGTAATGCACGCTTACAATCAGCAACTATAGGAACATGAACTTTAACATTTTTTTGAATAGAAGAGGGATCTATGTCAATGTGAATTATCTTAGCTCCAGGAGCAAAGGCATCTACTTTTCCAGTTACTCTGTCGTCAAACCTTGCCCCTACTGCAAGCAGTACATCACAGTTAGCTACTGCCATGTTTGCGTAATAAGTACCGTGCATTCCAAGCATACCTAAGGACTGGGGATGATCTCCAGGGAAAGCTCCTAATCCCATTAAAGTCATTATTACCGGTAAGTTAAGCCTTTCTGCAAGCTTAATGGCTTCTTGGCTTGCTTCCGAAGATATAACTCCTCCACCCAAAAGTAATACAGGCCTCTCCGCATTTTCTAAGAGCTGATATGCCTTTTCTATTTGTTTTAAGTGTGGTTCGTAAACAGGGTTGTAGCTTCTTAACTTAATCTCTTCGGGATAGTCAAATTCTCCCTTTGCTTGCTGAATGTCCTTGGGAAGGTCTACCAAAACCGGACCTGGCCTTCCGGTTTTTGCTATGTAAAAAGCAGCCTTTAAAATTCTGGGTAAGTCTTCAATTTTTTTGACTAAAAAGTTGTGTTTCGTAATGGGACGGGTAATACCAGTAATGTCCACTTCTTGGAATGCGTCGTTTCCTATGAGTTTGGTTGGAACCTGTCCAGTCAGCACCACTATGGGTATTGAATCCATGTAAGCAGTAGCTATCCCGGTAACGGTATTCGTGGCACCAGGCCCAGAGGTAACGAGAGCAACTCCCACCTTACCAGTAGACCTTGCGTAACCGTCTGCTGCGTGAGCTGCTCCCTGTTCGTGCCTAACTAAAACATGCTTTATCTCAGGAGTTTTGTAAATTTCGTCGTAAATGTCTAAAACTGCTCCTCCAGGATAACCAAATATTACATCTACCCCTTCTCTTTTTAGGGCCTCTACTACCATCTTAGCTCCAGTCATTATTTCACCCAAAGCCGTCCCTCCTTAATTTTTTATTCTACTTCTATTCCTTCGTACTTTTTTATAAGCTCGTATATTTGCTCTTTTATTTGAAGCTTTTCTTTCTTTAGGGCTTTAAGCTCTTTTTCTTCTTCAGAGTTTAGGTATAGTTTACGATTTAACTCTTCTACTTGTTTTTCTAATTCTTGATGCTTTTCGAATAACGCTTTTATGTCTTCGTACTTTTCTACGAACTTTTTAACGAGCTCTTTATTCATAATACACCTCCTTTACTAAAGTAAATATAATATAAACAGGTTTAACAGATTAATACTCTATGTGAAAAAATTCTTAAGAAAAATTCCCCACGAAACTACTTTTCATTGACTTTTTCAATAAATGCTTTAACTAACTCAATAGGTAAAGGAAACAGAATAGTAGAATTTTTCTCTGCAGCTATTTCAGTAAGGGTTTGTAAGTACCTTAACTGAATAGTCACTGGATTTTCTGACATAATTTTTGAAGCTTCGAGTAAGGTTTTAGCAGCTTGGTATTCTCCGTCAGCAGCTATAATCTTTGCTCTTCGTTCTCTTTCTGCCTCTGCTTGTCTTGCCATTGCTCTTTTCATCTCTTCAGGTAAGTCTATTTCTTTTATTTCTACTTTGGATACTTTAACACCCCAAGGTTCTGTATCTGCATCAAGAATTTCCTGAATCCGTAGGTTTAGTTTATCTCTTTCTGAAAGTACTTCGTCAAGTTCAGCTTGCCCACAAATGCTTCTTAGTATAGTTTGAGCAAGCTGGCTCGTTGCGTAGTTGTAGTCCTCAACTCGTAAAACAGCCTTTTCTGGATCCATTACCCTGTAGTAAACTACTGCACTTACTCTGATGGATACATTGTCTTTCGTTATAATTTCTTGGGGAGGGACATCAAGTGCTACCACCCTTAAGTCAACCTTCCACATCCTATCTATAAAAGGAATTAAAAATATTATCCCAGGACCTTTGACTGAGGAAAATTTACCCAACCTTAAAACTACTGCCCGTTCGTATTCGTTTATAACTTTTACGCAAGAAGAAATTAGCAATAAAACGACTATTACTAAAAAGATTAAAGGACCTAATCCGAAAACCATACTTGACTCCTGTAAAAGAAAGTTCTTGAAATTATATTATAGCAAAAATTTGAATTAATTGTAGCGGTTTTTCTTTTATAAATTATAATTAAACACATAATTTCGAAAGGGGGAAGAAGATGTTCAATCCCGAAGTTGAAACAATGCCAAGAGAAGAAATTCAAAAGTTTCAGCTTAAAAAGCTAAAAGAAGTTCTAAAGTACTTAAAAAGTTCTCGTTCTCGATTGAAAGAAAAGTACAAAGACATAGAGCCAGAAGATATTAAAAGCTTGGACGATTTAAGGCATCTTCCTTTTGTAACTAAAGAAGACTTAAGGGAGTGTTATCCCTTTGATCACATTGCAGTAGATCCCTCTGACTGTGCAAGAATGCACATGAGTTCAGGGACTACGGGAGTTCCTGTTATAAACGCAATGACTAAGAACGATGTAAAAACCTGGGGAGAAATGATGGCAAGGTGTCTTGTGTGTGCAGGGCTTACCTCGAAGGATAGGTTACAGATTATGCCTTCTTTTGGCCTGTTTAACGGAGGTTTTGGATTTCATTACGGAGCAGAAACCTTAGGGTGTTTTATAGTTCCTGCTGGGGCAGGAAGAAGCCTTATGCAACTTAAGTTTATAAAAGACTTAGAAGTAACCGCTATAGGTGCAATAGCGTCTTACCCTGCAAGATTGATAGAAGTTGCTAAAGAAATAGGCTTTGACTTTAAGAAAACCAAACTAAGAGTTGCAATCTTAGGTGCTGAAACATGGTCTGAGGAGTACAGAAAGAGAATAGAAGAGGTTATGGGGGTTAAGACTTTTGACATAATAGGAATGACTGAAACGGGTGGAGTAGGAATGGGAATAGACTGTGAGGCCCGTAATGGTATACATGTTTGGGAGGATCACTACATAGTGGAAATAGTAAATCCTGAAACTGGAGAGCCAGTGCCACCTGGAGAAGAAGGAGAACTCGTAATAACTACTCTTCAAAAAGAAGGTTTACCTTTAATAAGGTATAGAACGAGAGACATAACTCGTATAATTTCTTTTGACAGGTGTGATTGCGGGAGAACTCACATAAGGATAGACAGAATAAAAGGGCGTACCGACGACATGTTGAAAGTTAAAGGGGTAAACTTTTATCCTTCTCAAATAGAACAAATACTTATGAGTTACAAGGGACTTTCTCCTTATTATCAGTTAGTTATAGAAACCGTTAAAGGGAAAGACGACATGACTATTATAGTAGAAAAGATTGGTGAAACCCTTACTGAAAAAGATTTGGAAAAGCTCGAAATGGAGCTTTACGACTTTTTGGGCTTTCACAGCAAACTGCAAGTCGTTCCAGAAGGAACTATTCAAAGAGTTCCAGGTAAGGCAGTAAGAGTTATAGATAAAAGAAAAAAATAAAAGAAAACGAAAAAAAACGAGAGTTTAATTAGAATTAAGTACCAAAAAATCTGAACATGTTAGTTAATAACGCTTGACTAAAAGTAACTTTTATATATACAATAAAAACAACTATCCTTTTAATGTGGGAAAATTTTGTATAGGGGGGAAGTAAGAATGAAACATTATTATAAGTTTATTATTTTTTTCTTAATATTTTCTTTAAGCATAGCTTTGGGTTACTTGTTTACTAATCATACTTCTCACGCAGAAAGCGTAGACACCTTAAACAAAGCTTGTATAAAGTGTCATTCAATAAAGAGGCTTCCCAAGGTACTTCCTGACGGCGAAAAAATGAGTCTTTATGTTAACATAAAGCGCTTTAAAAAGTCCGTACACGGGAATATGGACTGTATATACTGTCACAGAGACATCAACATTTATCACCATCCTTATCCCGTAAAGTTTAAGACTAAAAGAGAATTCGTAAAAAGAGTTACGAAGTACTGTTTAGTTTGTCACCCACTAAGTACTCTTTCTCCCTTTCACAGAAGGATAGTTAAAGCTGGGAAGGTTACATGTGATGTGTGTCACACTGCTCACTACATTAAGTCTATGAAAGAAATTCGAGCTCAAACCAAGGAGTGTATAAAGTGTCATTCAATAAAGAGGCTTCCCAAGGTACTTCCTGACGGCGAAAAAATGAGTCTTTATGTTAACCCTAAGAAGTTTGCTCACACTAATCACGCTAAACTTGGTTGTTTTGCTTGTCACTATGACATATATAATTCTCCTCGTCATCCTTATCCAATGAAAATAAAAAGCAAAAAAGAATTCACTAAAAAAATCGTTGCTCGTTGTATGGAATGTCATACCTATGCAAGCTTGTGCAAGTACAAGGGGCACAAGTACATAGTTAAGAAGCACATTTCTTGTATAAAGTGTCACGGATACCATGTAAACACTCCATTTAAAGTGTGGAAAAAAAAAGTAAGTATTAATGACTACTGTTTGACATGTCACAGACTCGCCATCACGGAAAAACTTCCGGATGGCGAGGTTATATCTTTAAAAGTAGATCCTAACATTTTAGCACATTCAGTTCACAGGGGTTTTAAGTGTACCGATTGTCACAGAGACTTTTCTAAGGATAAACACCCCATTTATCACTGGAAAAGCAAAGAAGAGTTTACTAAGCACTTATCCCGTATGATATGTGAGTACTGTCATACTGATGCTAAGCTTAAGAAAAATCCAGCCCACTACTTACTTGCTAAAAAAGAAGCCTGCGTTAAGTGTCACGGTTATCACAATGTTAAGTCTATAAAAGCCGTAACCGAGCTTCCAATTAATCAATATTGTTTAGTATGTCATAGAGACAACATAGTTAAAAAGATGAAAGATGGAGAGGTGTTATCCGTTAAGGTTAACGAAGAAGTATTACTTCATTCAGTACACAAAAATCTAAAGTGTACCGATTGCCACACAGGTTTTTCAAAGACTACTCATCCGTACAGGGAGTATGCCTCTATCAAGGCTTACAGAAGAGAAGCAATAAACATATGTGCTAAGTGCCATTCCAAAGAGGTAGCACTTTACGAAAAAGGGGTGCACGGTACTCTTTATCTAAAAGGTAATTCTAAGGCTCCCAGTTGTTTAACTTGTCACGGCTATCACGATGTAAAGAAAATAACCACTTCTAAGGAAAAACTTGCTCTCTGCGTAAAGTGTCACTCTAAGGCTTTTGCAACCTTTAAAGACAGCGTTCACTACGAAGCTATGTTGAAGGGAAATAAAAATGCTCCCACCTGTAGCGACTGCCACGGAGCTCACGGAATTAAAGAAGGTATAGCTGCAAATCTTACTAACAACTGTTTGAAGTGCCATAAAGATGTTATGATAGTTCACAATAAGTGGCTGTACAATCCACCATTTACTTTGGTATCCTTCGTAAAAGCACACTTTAACGGTGCTTCCTGTGCAGTATGTCACGCGAAGGGTGATAAAGCCGTAGCAATAGCACTTTTAAAAGAAGGCAAAGCACTTTCCGTTAAAGAAGTGGCTAAAATTTTAGGAATTTCCGTAGAGGATGTTAAAACCGTTATCGATTCTAACGGGGACGGAAAGGTAAGTGGTAAAGAACTTTGGAACTTCGTTCACGGTTTGTGTAAAAAAGGAGAAAGAGGTTTAAAAGTAAAAGGAAGACTTGTGATGTTAAATCTGTACGATGCTCACAGAATACAGTCTAAGTCTTTTGCTACTAAAAAGTGTAGTGAGTGCCACAATCCTTCTGCTAACTTTAAAGGAGAGCTTGAGCTTGCTAACGGAGCAAAAGTATTTAAGCTAACCTTAACTAAACACGCATTAAATTCCGTATACGCTATACCTACTATTCGTCACTTTTATGTGCTTGCTCTTACTAAAATTAGCGTTTTAGACTTGTTATTCTTACTTGCAGCAATATGTGGACTTGGATTTGCAATGGGACACATATTTTTAAGAATCGTTACCACACCTATTAGAAGAAAAAGAAGACAGGAGGGGAAGTAATGAAGAAGGTATATTTACATCCACTACCCGTTAGAATATGGCATTGGATCAATGCCATAAGTTTTATTATTCTAATTCTTACTGGATTGCAGATAAGGTTGGTAGATAAGTGGCACTGGATCTCTTTTCAAACGGCCGTTAAAATACACAGTTACTTTGGCTTTATTTTGCTTGCTAATTACTTTATATGGGCTATTTACTACTTCTTTACAGGAAAGTTTTTTAAAATTTACATACCACCTTTTTGGCGTCCCATTGATTGGATTAAAGGTATGCTTAGGCAGGCCAAGTATTATGCTTTTGGTATAATGGTAGGAGACAAAAATCCTCATCATCCAACTCCAGACAAGAAGTTTAATCCTTTACAGCAAGTTTTCTATTTATTTATAATGATAGTGTGTATTCCATTACAGATAATTACTGGACTCGTTCTGTGGGATCCAGTTAAGTTTAAATGGTTGGGAAACTTAATGGGAGGAATACAAATAGCTTCTCTTATTCACACAGGCCTTTGGGTATTTTATGCGTTTTTCATTTTCGTTCACATATACTTAAGTACTTTAGGTCACACACCTCTTGCACACATAATTGCAATGATTACCGGTTACGAAGAGGAGCACGAGGAACACTAATTAAAAAGTTCTTGGGAGGGGATTGCTCTCCCAAGAACTTTAAAATTCCTCTTCTTCTAAGTTTTCGTCTTCGTAAAGGTATTCGTTTTCTTCTATTTTGAACTTAAATTCTTCAGACTTATTCGGTAGGTAAGGGACTCTGATAATTTCCCAAAGCTGATCTAATTCTAAAGGGAGATCCTCATCAGTTTGACATACTTCACAGTTTTTAATGTGTTTCTCTACGAGTTCTTTCATTTTTATAGGAGAGAGGGTAAAGTTTCTAACTTCGTGATACCAATCTCTTATCAAAACTCTTAGTCTTTCACACTTCACTTGGTTGGCCTCCTCCAAGTTTTTTGGATTACCAGTAAAGTTTCCACTCTTAATTTAAAGCAATATTCCATTTTTAAAAGCCTTTTTAAGCTTTTTAGTTTTTTTTTCGGAATTTTATGATAAGTTTTTAGTGTTAAAAAACCTTCTTAAGGGAGAGGTGTAAGTATGGAAAGAGTTTTAAGTGGTATGAGGCCAACTGGAAGGTTACACCTTGGCCACTTTTTTGGAGTTTTGAAAATTTGGTTAGAGCTTCAAGAAAAATACGAATGCTTTTTCTTTATAGCAGATTGGCATGCTTTAACTACAGAATACGAATCACCTTTTAATATCTCAAACTACAGTAAAGAGCTCTTTTTGGATTGGCTTGCAGTTGGTATTTCTCCAGAGAAGAGTACTATATTTTTACAATCTGCAGTGAAAGAACACGCAGAGCTTTACTTGCTCTTAGGAATGATTACTCCCACCTCTTGGCTCGAAAGAAATCCCACTTACAAAGACATGATAAAAAACTTACAGAACAAAGACATTGCGACTTACGGATTTTTAGGTTATCCGGTTTTACAAGCTGCAGACATTTTAATTTATAAAGCAAACAAAGTACCCGTAGGGGTTGATCAGGTTCCTCACTTAGAACTTACGAGAGAAATAGCTCGTAGGTTTAATTACCTCTACGGTATTGAATTTTTTCCCGAACCTCAAGCACTCTTGTCTTCCGTTCCAAAGGTTCCAGGTATAGACGGTAGAAAGATGAGTAAGAGTTATGGAAATGCGATTATGCTAAGTGACTCTCCAGACGAGGTTGTGAAAAAAGTAAGAGCTTATGTTACGGACATTGAAAGGCCTCGAAAAAGTGATCCGGGAGATCCAGAAAATAGGTGTGTAGCTTTTAACTTGATCAAACTGGTTTTTTCTGATGAAGAAGTAAGGGACATAATTGAAGGCTGTAAAAAGGCCCAACTTGGTTGCGTAGAGTGTAAAAAAAAGTTAGCTTTAAAGGTTATAGATGTTTTAACTCCGTTTTGGGAAAGAAGAAAAGAAGTAGAAAACACTGATTGGAAAAGTTTACTCGAAAAAGGGATAACTAAAGCCAAAGAAGTAGCTGAAGAAACTTTAAAAGAAGTTAGAAAAATTTTAAACTTTCCCTATTAACTTTAAAAATTCCTGTTCGTTTATTATCTTTAATCCAAGAGCTTTGGCTTTTTGGTACTTGGAACCCGGTTTTTCACCTACTACTACATAGTCTACATTCTTTGAAACGGAGTTAGTAACTCTTCCTCCCTTTTCTAATACCAGCTTTTTAGCCTGATCTCTCGTCATAGACTTTAAAGTACCTGTAAATACGAAAGTAAGACCGTTTAGCGTTTTTTCTTCCTCTTTTTCTTCGTCAATAAAAGTAACACCTGCTTCAAGCATTCGTTTAATTAGTTTTTGATTTTCTTCGTTTTTGAAAAAATCAACTATGGACTTGGCAACCTCGTAACCTACTCCGGAAATACTCATTAAGTCTGCAGTTGAGGCCTTCATCAAGTTTTCAAGTGTTTTAAATTTTTGAGCAAGCAGTTGAGCCATAGCCTCTCCTACATGTCTTATTCCCAACGCGTACAAAAATCGAGCCAGAGTAGTTTTTTTAGATTTTTGAATAGCTTCAAAAAGATTTTTGGCTTTTTTGTAAGCAAATCCAGGTAGCCTCATGAAGTCTTCAGTTTTAAGATAAAATAAGTCTGCTATGTTTTGAACCAGTCCTTTACTTACGAGATCCCTTGCTACTTTTTCTCCTAATCCCTCGATGTTCATAGCATTACGGCTTGCAAAGTGTAATATTTTTCTAACTAACGAGGCATAACAATTGGGATTGGGACAGCGCCATATAGCTTCACCTTCTTTTTTCACAAGTTTTGTGCCACAAATAGGGCAATGGGTTGGAAATTTAATAGGTTTTTCTTTTCCCGTGCGTTTTTCTTTTATTGGCATTACTATTTGGGGAATTACATCACCTGCTCTTTGTACGAGAACCCAATCCCCAATTCTAACATCCAAGTTTTTAATAAAGTCTTCGTTGTGCAGAGTTGCTCTTTCGACGGTTACTCCACCTATTTGTACGGGTTTTAGCACTGCTACGGGGGTTATTGCTCCTGTTCTTCCCACTTGGAAGACAACATCCACGAGTTGAGTCGTTGCTTGAGTTGGTTGGAACTTGTAGGCTATTGCGTATCTGGGAGAGCGTGCTTTGGTTCCGAGCTTTTCCCACAACTCAAGATCATTAACCTTTATTACTACGCCGTCTATGTCGTAATCCAGGCTTTCTCTAATACTTTCTATGTAGTGGTGGTACTCTATAGCCTCTTTTATGTTTTTTACCACTCTTGCCAAAGGATTAATCTTTAGCCCCCATTTTTTAAGGGTTTGAAGTATCTCCCACTGAGTTTTAAATCGTATCCCCTCGACTTTTCCCACACCATAACAAAAAATGTCGAGTTTTCTTTGTGCGGTAACCTTAGGATCGAGCTGTCTTAAAGAACCTGCTGCAGCATTTCTCGGATTAGCAAAAGGGAGTTCGCCTTTTAGTATTCTTTCTTCGTTGAGTCGTTTAAACTCCTCTTTTGTCATAAAAACTTCTCCTCTTACATCTATCCTTGGGGGAATAGGAGGAGCGTCGTCTGTAAATCGTCTTAGCTTTAAGGGTATAGAGGGAATAGTTTTTAGATTGTTCGTTACATCTTCTCCAGTATATCCGTCTCCTCTGGTTGAACCTACCGTAAAAACTCCATTTTCGTAGACGAGTTCTACTGCAAGGCCGTCAATTTTAGGCTCTACTGTGTACTCTATTTCTTTCTCTTCTGGTAAGTTTAAAAACTTTTTTACTCTTTTGTCGAATTCTAAAACTTCTTCTTCGTTCATAGCGTCGTCTAAGGAAAGCATAGGTTCCTCGTGTTTAACTTCTTTAAAGGCTTCTGCAGGCTTAAATCCCACTCTTTGAGTAGGAGAGTCAGGAGTTATTAGCTCTGGATACTTTTCCTCTAATTCTTTCAATTCTCGCATTAATGCGTCGTATTCTGCGTCTGAGATAACCGGTGAATTAAGTACATAATATCTATAGTTGTGATACTCGATTTCTTCTCTAAGTTTTTTGACTCTTTCCACGACTTCTGGAGGTACCTTAGACATGGATTAACCTCCTTTGTTAGAATTCTAATAAACTATTATAAGAAACAAAGTTTAAAAATAAAGACGCAGAGAGTTTTTTATTTGAAGGAGAAATTTGATTAAACATTTTAAAAAAGAAAATAAATCTAAAAAATTCGAAAAATTGAGGAAAATATAGGAGAAAATCTCCATTAAATGGACTTGACTCACCTGGGAATTAAAATAAAATTTTTGATAAAAGGCGGATTTGTGTGTTTTAGAAAATACTTCAACAATACTTAGGAGGGGTATGAATGAGGCAAAAGATTTCCTTTCAACTGTTTTTAGTTTTGGTATTTAGCTTGGTGTTTGCAGTAGGATACGGCGAAGCTGTTCAAATAAACTACGGTTCTCCCAATGCCAAGCTTACCAATGCCGACTGTATAAAGTGTCACAAAAAGGAAGTTTTAGAGATAGAAAAGAAGGGGGGAAAACATAAGCTTGTTGGTTGCTTAGGGTGTCACAAAGGACATTATCCGATGATCCCAAAGTCTGAGATGATTCCTAAGTGTTCAGAGTGCCACAAAGGGAAACCCCATTATAGACTTGCTCACTGTGAAAGGTGCCACTCTAATCCTCACGAACCATTGGTAATGAATCTTGCTAAAGGATATTATAAAAAAGAGTGTATTACTTGTCATAAGAAAGAGGGAGAAGAGCTTGCGCGCTATCACACGAAGCATAGTTTGCTTGCATGTAATACTTGCCATGTTCAGCATGGGTACATTCCTTCCTGTTTAAAGTGTCACAAGCCTCACCTTGCAGGGCAGACTAATAAGGACTGTAAACTTTGCCATGCTGCTCACCATCCAATACCAGTTACTTATGGTATGAACATTCCTAACAAGTACTGCACTGTCTGCCATCCAAAGATAGGAAAAGAGCTTGCAGCCAGTCATACTAAGCACAGTAAACTCGCTTGTGTCTTTTGTCATAGAGGACGCCACAAAGTTATACCTTCTTGTGAGGCATGTCATGGTGAACCACATCCAGAAATTATGATAAAGGGTAAAAAGTGTATTGATTGTCACAACGACGCACACGCACTTATAAAATAATCGAAAATTTTTTAGGAGGGATGGGGCATGAAAGACTTAATAAAAAAAGCTTTTGCTTTAGGAGGGTTAATAGGACTTTTGAGTTTGCCAGTTGGAACGGCAGGTATTGCATCTGCAAAGACTCCTAAAAAACCAGGGATTTTTACTAACAGTATCTTAAAACCAGGTATAGTTCCTCAAAAAACTAATGCGTATAACGAAAAGATTAAGCCACTTACTACTGCAGATTGTGCAAGGTGTCACAAGTACGAATTTAACACTTTGAAAGAACATGGAGGTAAACACAGATTAAAGTGTACTTTCTGTCACACAAAATTTCATGTTTACAACCCTACCAAACACAACTGGGCTGAAATAATGCCAAAGTGTACCCAATGTCATCCATTGGTACACGGTAAGCAGTTTGCAGATTGTGAGAAGTGCCATACTAATCCACACGCACCTATTGCTGAGATGAAAGTTTCTCCTTGGTTTGCAAAACAGTGTGCTAAGTGCCATCCTACGGAATACGAAGAAACTATTAAGTATCCAAGCAAACACACTAAAATTGGATGTACTGCGTGTCACCATACGGTACACGGATACATTCCTAAGTGTGCTGAGTGTCACAAAGGTAAACCTCATTACAGCTGCGTACCTACGGATAAAGGATGTGAAAGGTGTCACAACCCTCACGAACCTCTTAACATACCACCTTTCCCGAAGAATACGCCTAATAAGGTTTGTGCAGCATGTCACCCTGTAGAATACAAAAAAATCGAAACAACGAAGAGTAAACACCACTTAGTAGCCTGCGTCCAGTGTCACCCAAGACATAAGTACATTCCTAAGTGTACTGAATGTCATCCACATCCTCATAGTGAAGCCTTGCTCAAGAAGTATCCAAATTGTTTACAGTGCCACATTGATGTACACAACTTACCTGTAGCTGCTCCAGGAAAGTAAAACATACTTTTAAAGCGGGGGCTTAAAAGCTCCCGCTTTTTTTATGCCTTAATTGTTTACTGATTTCGTTTTTTATTTAAATTTACCAAATTAATAAAAAATATTAAATAATTATTTTTTTAAATTTAGCTTGAAAAATTTTTTAATATGGTTAGAATAAAGTTAAAGAAGGATATCGGTGGGGAGGTGTAAAAATGGGTTTCAGATGTTTAAAACCTCTTCTAAGTTTTTTGGTAATTATTATTTTTTTTATTAGTTTAGTAGTAAAAAAGGGGTTTACTATATCAGGGCCTTGTTCTCAGTGTCACACTATGCACAATTCACAAAACGGGCAACCAGTTGCTGAAAACGGAACTTCAGCTCAACCATTTAAAGCCCTTACCATAGGAGATTGTGTATTTTGTCACACTGGAACTAATACGGGAACAAACAACATACCTTATGTAATGAGCAATACAGAGCCTGTTTACAACTTTGGAGGAGCCAGGAATACACTTGCAGGTGGCAACTTTTATTGGGTACAGTCTGACGACAGTAAAGGACACAATGTTGTTGGAATAACAGGAGAAGACGGTGCCTTAGGTTTAGTACCACCTGGATACGATCCTACGAATTATCCAGAGTTTGGTAAGTACAGGCCTTCTACTTGGACTCAGCAGCTTACCTGTGCTGGAAACTTTGGATGTCATGGGAAGTTTGACGCAAATAATCCAGAATTAAACGATCCTTTTGCAGCTATCTCAGGAGCCCATCACAAAAACATAAACAGAAACGGAACGGAGCCAGCAGACGAGGTCTGGGACAGTTACAGATTTCTTTGGGGGATAAAAGGTACAGAGGATCCAGACTACGAGTTACATCCAGACACTCAGCATCACAACGGTTATTACGCTTCTACTTCTCCTGGAGATCCAGCTTCCATAAACTACCTTTGTGGAGAATGTCACGGTAAGTTTCACTCAGATACTTACAATGGAACCTATGCTTCTCCCTGGTTAAGACACCCTACTGACTTTGACATGAATCAAGTTAAAACAAAAGAATACGGAGGTTATCCAAATCCTACTTTGTTTTCTGGAAAACTTGGAGTTTCTGCGGTAGGTGATTACTTTGCAGATGTTCCCGTAGGTAACACTCAAGGAGCCGTACTCTCAAAGGTTTTACAAAATCCAGGAGACGCTATAGTACTTTGTTTGAGTTGCCATAGAGCTCACGGTAGTCCCTATCCTGACATTTTAAGATGGGATTACAGCACATGTAAGGCATCTGATCCCAGTCCACAATGTGGATGTTTAGCTTGTCACACTCAAAAGTAGGGGTAAAAGGTGGAGAGGCTCAAAAGGCTATTTATAACGGGCTTTCTCCTGATGTGTTTCTTCGTTGGTTTTACCCTTCCAGTAAGGGCATTTAAACCTCAAGTGTTAAAAATACTTTCGAAAGACGAAAGAAGGGGAAAACTGGTTTTCCCTACGGGAATTAAGGTAGATTCAAAAGACTTAGTTATTTATGTAGTTGATTCGGGCAAAGATAAAATAATACTTTACGATTTTAACTATGTTCCTTTTTTTTCTTTAAGTAAGGGTAGAGGTATTGTTACTCCTATTTCTATTGATATAGACGGTAGAGGGGATCTTTATGTTCTTCAAGAAAGATCTTACGGTAAGCCTCAAAGGATATCGATTTTAGATCCTGCTGGGATATTGGAAAGAGAAATTTTTTTAAATTCAACTGAGTATAAAAATATAAATCCTACTTCTTTAGCAGTTTATAAAAATGACATTTACTTAGTGGGTACGGGTTTCCCAGGAGTTTTAGTTATAGACAAAAATACGGGAAAAGTAAAGAAGTACTTAAAAATTTCTGACGAAGTTGAAGGTTTTAAAACCTATATAAGTTTTAGTGATGTGTATGTAGACACCCGAGGTAGAATTTACTTAGTAAGTGAAGATACTGGTAAGTTCTATGTTTACGACAACAAGTTCAACTTAATATTTAAGGCTGGAGAAAAAGGAGGTAAGTACGGACAACTAAGTAGGCCTGCGGGAATAGCTGCCTCACCTTTACTTGGAATAATAGTGGTTATGGATTACATGAGACACACAGGATTAGTTTATGACTATAATACTGGAAAGTTCTTAGGAGAATTTGGAGGAGAAGGGTGGTCTCCTGGATGGTTCGCCGGTCCAACAGATGTAGACATCGATTCTCAAGGAAGAATTTACATAGTGGATAGTTTTAACAAAAGAATTCAAATAATAGTTTTGACACCGGGAGAAAACCAGGGAATTTGGTCTCCTACTTTCGTTACGCCTCTTCAGCCAGTAGAATGAGAAACTTAACTTACTTTTTTAAAGTATTAATTTTTTTACCTTTAGTTTTACTTTTAAACGGTGCTTTAATGACTAAAGCTGCTAACTTTTCTGCTAATTGGGGAATTAGTAAGTCTTCTGAAGGGATTTCCACGAATACGGAAAATTACATTTTTAATTTTGACAAGGAAATTACCTCTAAAATGCACTTTGGTGGCACTGTCAATTATTCGAAAAGTGAAAAGAACACTAACGACTTTTACTGGCAAGAAACAATAAATCCCAATTTTTACTATTCTATAGTAAACGATTACTTTAGTTTGTACACTAACTATAATTACTACTGGAACAACTTTAGCAATGGTAAAAACTTCCAAGGATGGAACTTATCCTCTAATTTCCGTACAGAGTACAAAAAGTTTAGCATTTACTTATTTGGTAATACGGCTCATAGGTGGAGTGAAGGCCTCGTTAACGAAATAGATGTAAAGAGTAACACAGCAGGAATAACAGTTGATAGAAGCTTTTATAAAGGTTTTTTAAAAGGTTTAGCCTTAACTTTGGGGTATAGAACAAACGAAGAAAAGAATATTTCTCAAAAAAACAAATTTTCGTCACAGAATTACGATGTTAGAGTAAGTTACAATAGAATCGTAAAGAAAATGTCTTTTGGGATTACCCAAGAATGGTATTACACCAAGAGTAAGGCTACTTACGAATTAAGCCCAAGTGGACAATACAAGGTAGAAGTACCTCTGAATCTCGTTAACGGTACATTTAACAATACTTTAAGCGTGGGAGACGAATTCGTAGTGAGAATTCCCTCTGATACGAGAATAGAAGGTGTAGACTTTTACGCAGACTACGAACTACAACAAAAAATTGGTTCTAATGTGGTTTGGGACATCTATTACAGTAAGGATCAATCAACTTGGAATACGCTGGCACAGGGAGTTACTTTGCCTTATGACTTTGGTTTTTCCGTTTCCTATCCTTATGTCTACATAAAATTCGTAGTAAAAAGCATAACAGGGCCTGTACCTAATATCACTAATCCTAAGTTTGTTGGATTTTACTATGTTAAAGAGAGGGAGGTTAAAAGCACGCACAAGACTTACAAAACTGCAGTTAACTTTGGCATAGAGCTTCCCAAACAAAGTTACTTAAGCACCATAGGTGGATACGAACTTAATGACTATACTACAGAAGGTTTTAACTCCAAACGCAAAAGAAAGTACATCAGTACAAACCTGAGTATAGGGAATAACGAATACTTTAAACCTAACTTAAGTTATTTTTTAAGTAAAGAGGACTTCAACTCTAACGAGTCTTCTAAAGTTGCTCAGTGGGGAATAAGTTTTTTAAGTATTCCTATAAAGACTTTAAGGTTAAGCTACGGATATACGAATACCAAAAATTGGTATGACGGTCAGCTTTCTACTAAAGACGATAACTTTTTCGTTTCTACGAATTTTTACTTTTTACCTACTTTAAGTTCCTCTATCGTGGGAAGTTACGACAATAATGAGGACTTAAAAACGAATGAAAATTCGCAGTCCTATACTTTACAAATTAGCGTTTCTGCTGAGCTTAAAGAAAATCTTAGGATGGAAGTTAGAAACTTTTTTAGTTTAACGAAAAACGAAAGTGGAAGAAAGTACTTTAGAAGACACGAATGTTTTTTAACTTGGCAAGTATCTTCTCAACTTAACTTTATGACTTCCCAGACTTTGGATAGTGAAAGTAATTACTATTACTCGTATGTAGTGTCAGTTCTACCGACCAGAAAATTGAGAATGAACTTTGCTGTGAATGGCTACGAAGGTAAAGACATGAGTAGTCGTAGCTTTAGCTCTAACATCTTTTGGAGAATAAGTCAGCACACAAACCTGTCGTTTAGTTACGACTTAAGTAGAAATGGAGGGACTACTCAGTGGACTTGGAGCACCAAATTGAGATACTTGTTATAAGGAGGAGGGATTTATGAAAAAAGTAAAAACTATTTTTTTAATGTTAACGATTTTCGTTTTAAGTTCTTGTTGTGGTATTACTCAAACTAAAAAGATATCCTACTTTAATTGGGGTACGAACTTAAAACAAATAAGAAAAATAGCTATTTTGCCTTTTCAAAATTACACGAACGACAAAGAAATCGCAGCAACTGTTAGAGAAGTCGTATTAGCTGAGGTGCTTTCTCAAGGAATTTTTGATGTAGTAGATCCTGCACTTACTGATCAGGTAGTTTTTGAGGAAGGGATAGGAAAAAATCTTAAGTTTGATGCAGCAACTTTAAAAAGAATTGGAAAGAAGTTGGGAGTTCAAGCAGTTTTAGTAGGAAGCGTTACATACTTAAAGATGGAAAGAGATGGTTCTTATGTGTATCCAGTAGTGGGATTATCTCTGAGACTTATAGATGTTAATACCGGTAAAATCATTTGGGAATGTAAAGCTATGAAGAGTGGTTATAGTTTTTGGGGAAAACTTTTTGGTTTAGAACCAAAGAGTACCTTAGAAATCGTTTTTGAGCTCGTCCAGGACATGTTAAAGGATTGGAAAGAATAGACAATGTTTAAAAAGACAACGATCGTAACTTTGTTTTTTGTTTTGAGTTTTAGTT
The DNA here is from genome assembly GCA_013153525.1 of Thermodesulfobacteriota bacterium. Classification (GTDB taxonomy): domain Bacteria; phylum Desulfobacterota; class Thermodesulfobacteria; order Thermodesulfobacteriales; family Thermodesulfobacteriaceae; genus Thermodesulfobacterium. Next base: position 12,912 of record JAADEG010000087.1, on the reverse strand, counting down.
TTTCTTTAGGTTGGGGTGCAAAGGTAGCTGTGTTTCCTTTTGAAGACTTTTCTTACAATGGATACGGGGTTAACTTTAAAATTGCCGAACTGATTAATAAAGCTATACGAAGCAAAGGTATAAAAACCATTGGTCCTCGGGAAGTTTTAAAGGTTTTAATAAAGTTTCGTCAGATAGATGTTTCCAAACTTAGCTATTCTTTGCTAAGAAGCTTGTACGATAAGTACGAGTGTAGGTATGTTTTGCTGGGAACCATTGAAAAGCTAAGCCAGTCTCCAGCTCAATTATTTTTGATTCTCAGATTAGTAGATGGAGTTAGTGGAAGGGTCGTTTGGGGAAAAGTTTTTTTCTTGTCAGCTAAGGATCAGGTTTCGATTTTGGGTTTAAATGAGCTAACCTTTAAAAGATTAAAAAAACTCGTAAAAATGGGTATTAAACAAAAATTTAAGCTTCCAAAAGTAGCTGAAGAGAAGCCATTAAGCCCAGCTATAGATGTACAAGAAGTTATTTTCAGTTCTAAGTGCGTTAAACCTAAGGCATCTGTAAAGTGTTTAATAAAGCTTTACTTTTCCGGGGAAAGGCCATATGAGTTGAAGTTAAAAGTTTCTAAGACGGAAGTCGTTAACTTAACTTCTGTTGGAAACGGTACTTTTATAGCTTCTTGGGTTGCTCCTGAAGAAGAAAAAAAATACGCTGTTTATTTAATAGCAAAGTGGGAGAAACCTCTTAATACGAAGAGAAAAATTTTTGTAGGAAGTTACTGGGTGGATAAAACACCTCCTAAGTTAAAGCTTTATGTGAAAGGTGGCCTAAAGCAAAACGGAAAAATATTCGTAAAAGATGTGGTAGAAATTATTCCTAAACTATTAGAGGAAAATAGTGGTATCTTTAGCCCAAGTAGAGGGATATCTAAGTGGATGCTTACGATAACATACGATCCTTTACACAAAAAGGTTTGGTCAGAAGGAGCACCAGGAAGTTTACCCAGTTTGTTAGTATGGGATACGAGAATTAATCGTGCTATTTTGCCTGCTGGAAAGTACACTATAAAAGTATTTGCTTGGGACTTGGCTGGTAACGAAGGCGTAGCTGAGAAAAGCGTTATCTTGGTAAAAGAACCTCCTGCTCCTAAGGTAGTGATTTACAAGTCTGACAAAGGGCCTTTCGTCGTCGTAGAACTGCACAAAGAGTTTTTACCTTTTGTAAAAGTTAAAGTGAAAGTGTACAACGGAAAAAACAAAGTAATAGCTCAAGTTTTCAAAGAAGGAACGAACATATCAGAAATAAAAGAAAAGATTTACTTTAAGAGCGAAGACTTAATTCCTCCATTTTACTACGATGCAGTGGTAGAGGATCAGCTTAAAAACGAAAAGATAATAAAAAAAGAACCAATAGAAGTAAAAAGAGTCGAAAGTCAACCGGGATACAAAACATGGGTACCAGAATTTTAATGTTGATAGTAGTGATAATTTTGGCATTTTTAACTTTTAGTTGTACTTCTGGTAATTACACGCTCGTGGTGAAAAGGCCTAAGAAGCAAATGTGCAGAGGATTAGTTTTGCACTTCGTAAATAACACGAAATTTTTAGGTTTGAGCAAAGAATTGGTAGATGCTTTAGAAGTAGCATTAGTAAAAGCAGGCTATAAAGTGAAAGAACATTCTATTGCGAGCAGTTTTTTGACTTCACAAGACAGGGTAGTTCTTTACTATCATCCAGAATATTTTTCATCAAGTAGGTTAGTTAAAAGAATTGGAGGAATTAACAATGTAGACTGGATAATAGGAGGGAGAATAGTAAAAGCCGTTAATTCTTCAACAGGAGTTAGAGTAGAATTTACTTTGTGGGTTAAAGATACTCAGACTGGAAAGTTGTTATGGTTTGGATATTACGAAGCTACAGGTAAGGAGTATACATCGGTTTTGGGTGTAAAAAGAACTTCTAATGTTTACGAGTTGTTAAACGAGGTAATAAAAAATAAAGTCTTAAAAGACTTGAGAAGGGTTTTAACATGCAGAAGTTAACAAAGCTCTGTATTTTGTTTTTAGTGTTTTCTGCATTTAAGATTGGATTTTGTAGTGCGGCATGGCTCGTTAAGTTTAAAGACGGAAGCACTTATACGGTAAAAGACTTCTGTTTTTGGTGGAAAAATTGGAGGAATAGTCCTAACGCAACATTACAAACCATTGATCCTTACATTAAGTGGTTGCTCTTTCTTAAAGAAGCAAAAAAAATGGATCTTGAGAACTCATACGCTTACAGAGAAAAAGTTTTAATATACAGAAAAGTAAGAGATTTGTTGCACTTACAATACGACGAAGTTGAGAGTAAAATTCACATCACAGATAAAGCGCTTTGGCATTTTTACGAGAAAAATTTCAAACCTATTTATGTGGTAAAGAACTTTTACTTTAAAAAGAAAAGTAAAGCAACAAGTTTTATGAAAAAATTAAAAAGTTTAAAGGATTGTGAGAAGCTTTTTAAAAATTCTCCTGACATTTGGAAAGGCTATTTTTGGGTAAGGCCTTGGAGTTGTCCTAATACGGCAAAGTCAGTGCTTTTTAAACAGACTTTACCCTCTGGAAGTATTTTAGGGCCAGTAAAGTGGAATAAAGTTTGGGCTGTGGTTTGTATAGAAAAAACTTACGCAGGGGGTAAAAAGGATTACTTAAAAATAAAAGCACAGTTAAAGCACATATATCAGAAGATGTTAGAAGACAAGTTAACGGACGAATTGATAAGAAAACTAAAAAAGAAGTATAAAATACAATTTAACGCTACTCTTTATTCTAAAATAGGTTTTACTGAAGTTCCCAAAGCTTTAAAAAATAAAATACTTTTGAGAATAGCCGACAGGTTTTTAACGGCCGAAGGATTTCACGAAATGCTTTTAAAGGAATACCAGTTCAGGTTCGCAATGGTTAATCCTAAGGACGAGAAAAGCGTAAGTAAGTTTAAGAAGTTCGTATTAAACAGCATAATTGCTCAAAACTTGGTAGAAATAGAAGCCCTTAATAGGGGGTACGAAAAACAGGAACCTTTCAAAAGAGAGCTGAACTTTTACAAGAAGAACTTACTGGTAAAGGAATTCGTAAACTTCGTTATTTTACCTAAGTTGAAAGTAACAGACGAGGATGTTAAAAAATTTATAAAAGAACACGAAAATATGATAGGTTGGAAGAGACTCGTGACAGCAGTTTTTGTTCAAACTTCTCAGAAGTCTTTAGTTGAAAAAGTTAAAGAAGAATTGTTGAAAGGGAGAGAATTGGAAGACATTTTAGACGACTTAGGTTTTGCTAATTATGTAACTACTCAAAGCTTACAAGATTATCCATTGGGTATTAGGAAGGACATTTGGGAGGCTCCTATAGGTAAAGTTTTATTTTTAAAAACAGGAAGATACTACTGTATAATTAAAGTTCTTAAAAAAGAAAAGTTGAGACGAAAGATTACTCCAGAAGTTAAATGGAAAATAAAGAACTTTATAGCAAGAAAAAAGTTCGAAAAGTTAGAAAAAGCTTTGTACGAAAAGTTAGAGAAGTCTTACGCCGTAAAAGTAAACTCCAAACTTTGGAATTCAATAAAGGGCAGATTGGGGAGCGTATGCCAAAATTAAGGCTGGTTTTATTAATAACGACTTTGTTAACGATAACTTTTGCTTTTAAGCTTAGAGCAGCTTCTATGCCTAATTGTTTAAGTTGCCACCCCAAAATGTACGATAACTTGATAAAAAAAGAAGGTAAAGTTTTACACCTACCCTTTAAACGAAAAAAGTGCCTAAGCTGTCACAGACCCCATGGGTTTATAAGAGGGGCTTTTTTGTGGGAGTCTGTTCCGTATCTTTGTTTTAAGTGTCATCCAAAAGTTGAAAAATTAGAAACCAGTAAGTACTTACATCCCCCTTTTAAAAAGGGCAATTGTTTAAAGTGTCACGGAAGTCACGCAGGCAAGTATGAGTTCTTGTTAAAAGAAAAAGAAAATAAACTGTGTACTTCTTGTCATTCAAACATTTTTAATTACAAGGTAATACATCCAGCAGTTAAGAAAGGGTGTACCCAGTGTCATAATCCCCATGGGAGCAAAAATAAGTACTTGTTAACCTCTTCAGAAAGTAGTTTGTGTTTTAAGTGTCACGACGAAGACGAGGTAAAAAGAAGGCATCCTTTACCTGTTTCTACTAACTGCTTGTCTTGTCACGATCCACACGGTGGAGATACGAATGAACTTTTACTAAAAACTATCCATCCAGAGATTAAAGAAGATAGGTGTAACGATTGTCACGGTAAAAATCTTAAGTCTATTAAAAACTTAAATTCGTTGTGTTTAAAGTGTCATGAGAAGAAAATAGCTAAAAATACGCATCCTCCTTACAAAGCGAATAATTGTACCAAGTGCCATGTTTTTCACGGAAGCAAGTATCCATACTTACTTAAGTACCCGTTAAATAAGATTTGTACCGAGTGCCATTCCTACAAAAGTTTGTCCAAGTTTAAAGTAAGATTTTTACATCCATTGGTTAAGAAAGGTAGGTGTTTAGACTGTCACGAATATCATACATCAAAATTTCCACACCTTTTAAAATCACCTGAGGATAAGCTCTGTTTGTCTTGCCACGAAAAACTTTTAACCCTGCCAGAAAAACATCCACCAAGTGAAAAGGGTAATTGTCTAAGGTGTCACTATCCCCACGGTTCTTACTTTCAATACCTTTTAAAAAGAGGAGAAAAAACTTTGTGTTTTAGTTGTCACGAAGATGTTAGAAACCAAACCCAGTACTTCTCTCAACATACGCCCTTTGCTACGAAAAAGTGTTCTGTATGTCACAATCCCCACTCAGGTTATAAGTACCTGTTAAAAAAGCCTTGGTTAAAGCTTTGCCAAAGTTGTCATCCTGATGTTTTTAAAGAAAAGAAAAAATTTAAGTACATACATAAAGTATTTTTAAAAAACCAGTGTGCTAAGTGTCACCTTCCACATGCGTCTTTTTATCCGTATCATTGTCCCAAGCCTATAAATAAGTTATGTCTTGGATGTCATAAGAAGGTAAAACTTCAGTTGGAAAAAGAGAAGTTCGTGCACTATCCCGTTTCAAAAGGATATTGTACTGCTTGTCACGAGACTCACGGAAGCAACAATAAGTACATGCTTAGTAGTAAGGTAAAAAGCCTGTGTTTAAAGTGTCATTACGAAGAGTTTAAAAAAATAAAAAAGTGGCACCCACCTACTAAGAATTGTTTAAACTGTCACGATGGACACTTTAGTTCAAATAAATACATACTTAAACTTCCCGTAAACAAAATTTGTGTAAAGTGTCATAAACTTAATGACAAACTTTTTTCTATTCACAGAGGAGTAGTTCTTACTGGTAAGCAATGTGTTGAGTGCCACAATCCACACGGTGGAATAACTAACGAATTTTTATGGAGGGGATCTTTTCATAAAGCCTTCGTAAAAAACGAGTGTAACAAATGTCACACATCTCACGGAACTAAGCGTTGCACTGACTGTCATTCCTTTGCTAAGTTAAAAGGTAGTACCTGGCATCCACCTGTAAAAAAAGGAGAATGTACCAAGTGTCATAGAATACACGCCTCACCTTATCAACACCTTCTTATCTCTTCTGTACCAAAAATTTGTTTTAAGTGTCACGAGAACATCTTAAAGGGTATAAAAACTTCGGAAAAAGTTCACTTTCCTGTAGAAAAGGGAAGTTGTTTAAAGTGTCACTCTCCTCACAAAGGATTTAAAGCTTTGTTAAAAGAGGACATTAGAGAAGTTTGTCTGGAATGCCATTCCATACAAACCAGATTTAAGTTTTATCACAAGCCGTTTAAAGAAGAAAATTGTACTGCCTGCCACAGTCCTCACTTTTCCAAAGAAAATGACTTACTTAAAGGTAAAGGTATGTGTTTACAGTGTCACGATTTGGAAAAACTTAAAACTTCTCACGAGTACTTAAGTACTGGAAAATATTGCTTAACCTGCCACGAAGGACACGGTTCGAGTAATAAGTACTTACTTAAAAAGTACGCTCATCCACCGTATGCTAAAGGGGATTGTAAAGCGTGTCACGGAACTAAACCAATAGGAAGTGAAGTATGTTTTAAGTGTCACAAAAAGTTAAGGAAAGAATTTGAGAAGTACTTTAACCACTTTTTACCTTCTCCCAATGGATTAGCTTTTTGTTTGTATTGCCATTCTCCACACCTTTCAGATAGAAAAGACCTCTTGTTGTCCAAAAATCCTAAAAATGTTTGCTTAAGGTGTCATCCTGAGGTATCCTACCAAAAGGAAGAGTCTATGTATGTTCATCCCCATTGGGGTAATTGCACCAGTTGTCACCGGGTTCACGGTTCAGACATAAGGCCTATGTTAAGCATGAATCCTGAGAAGTTGTGTGGTAAGTGTCATAAAAGTGACGAAATGTTTTCACATCCTGTCTGGCCAGCTGCCAAGGATCCAAGAAACGGAGAGCCTCTTACTTGTATAACCTGTCACGATCCAATGGGCACGGAATACAAAAGCCTTTTAATAAAGTCAGGAGATAAAGAGCTATGTACAGAATGCCACAAAGGATATCGCTAATACGAATAGTAATGATACTGTTTTTATTGTCGCTATGCTCTTTTAAAGAGGCTGTAGCAGTAAGATATGTTTTTTCTTTATCTAAGGGGCCCTTTGGAAAGAAGTTGAAAAACCCTGGAGATTTTACTTTTAGAAACGATAGATTTTATGTAGTAGATACGGGTAACAAAAGACTAATCTCCTATTCCCTTAGTGGCAAGCCTTTAGTAGCTTTCAATCCAGAAGGGAAACTAAAAGAGCCTATAGACTTGGCCTTCATAGGGGAAAGTTTAATAGTAGTTGACGAAGCTTTAGGAGGTATTTACTGGATAGACTTCGAGAAAAGACGAGTAACTCCTTACTTAATTCGTTATCACGGTGAACAAATTTATCCTAAGGCTATTCAAGTAGTGAAAAACTTTTTGTATGTTCTCGATTTTAAAACAGGCAAAGTTTTTAAGTTTAAAGTGCTTTCAAACGGGACTTTAAAGGGAATAAAAGCAATTTATCCAAAAAAGGAAAGTTTTAAGGGATTTATAGACTTTAGAGTAGTTCAAAGTGGCTTTTGGGGGTTAAGCAGGTTGGAAAGGCGGATTTATCACTATTATAACGGCAAGTGGGAATCTTTTTCTTTAAAAGGGAAGTGCTTTGCACCGGTATCTTTAGAAGTAAGGTTCAACGATGTTTTTGTGTTAGACAGATACTTGTGCAAGGTGTTCGTATTTAGGCTGCCGGACTTTAAAGAAGTAGGAGAATTTGGTAAAAAAGGTAGAAATTCAGGTTTTTTGTACAATCCAGTAAAAATTAGGTACTTACATTACAATTACATTGGAATAGGAGACGAGGGCAATGGTAGGGTGGACATTTTCAGGTATTAGAATAAAAAAATCGTTAGTAGTATTAATCTTAGGTAGTATTTTAATCTTTAACTTTTGGCAGTGTAAAGTAATGGCCCGAGTTTCTGGGCCTTGTTCAGAGTGTCATACTATGCACAATTCACAAAACGGGCAACCAGTTGCTGAAAATGGAACCTCGGCTCAACCATTTAAAGCCCTTTTAGTGGGGGATTGTATTTATTGCCACACTGGTACCAATACTGGTACGAACAAAACACCCTATGTTTTGAGTAAAACAGAGCCAGACTATCACTTTGGAGGAGCCAGGAATACACTTGCAGGTGGCAACTTTTATTGGGTACAGTCTAACGATAGGAAAGGACACAATGTTAAAGGAATAGCAGCTCCCGATGCAACATTAGGATTAACTCCACCTGGATACGATCCTACGAATTATCCAGAGTTTGGCAAGTACAGGCCTTCTACTTGGACTCAGCAGCTTACTTGTGCTGGAAACTTTGGGTGTCACGGAAGGTTTGACGCAAGTAATCCAGCTTTAAACGATCCTATAACTGCTATTTTAGGAGCCCATCACAAAAACATAAACAGAAACGGAACAGAGCCAGCAGACGAGGTCTGGAACAGTTATAGATTTCTTTGGGGGATAAAGGGAACAGAGGATCCAGACTACGAGTTACATCCAGACACCCAGCATCACAACGGTTATTACGCTTCTACTTCTCCTGGAGATCCAGCTTCCATAAACTACCTTTGTGGAGAATGTCACGGCAAGTTCCACTCTAATACTTACAATGGAACCTATGCTTCTCCCTGGTTAAGGCACCCTACTGACTTAGACATGAATTCTTTATCTGATTCACAGTATGCTAATTATCCAAATGTTAAAGTTTTTGCAGGTATGTTAGGTGTTTCGGCAACTGGAGATTACTTTGCAGATGTTCCCGTAGGTAATACCCGAGGAGCTGTTTTAAGCAATGTAGCAGGAGCAGGTAACGCAATAGTTTTGTGCTTAAGCTGTCACAGAGCCCACGGTAGCCCTTACGATTACATTCTAAGGTGGGATTACAAAAGCTGGCCAGGTATACCGGACAATCAAAATGGATGCTTAGCTTGTCACACTAATAAGTTTTAGGAGTACACCCGTGATAAAAAATTCTTTAAAGCTTTTTGGCAAAGTTGTTTTGTTTGTTTTACTTTTTTCAAGTTTAAGTAAAGCACAAACTTTTGTTTTCTTAAAGTTTTCCCCTCAAAACACCAAAGTAAGTAAAGTCATTTTAGAAAACGGTACTTTAAACGGTAGGTTAATTTTTAAAAAGTTACGGATTAATAAACCCTTTAAAGAGTACTTTTTAGGTTCGACTACAGGTGAGCTTCGACTTAACTTACGAGTATCGTCGATTTTCCCTAAGACGAATTTAACTTTTCCAATCAACCTTAGTTGTAAACTTAACAATACTAATAGCCTCGTAATAGGATACTTAATTTTTTACTTAAAAAACGGAAAACTCAATGTAAACCTGAAGTGCACGAGTCCTGCAGGTTTCAAAGGGTTCAATTTGATTTTAGGGCGTGACGAGGATCACAAGGTAATTTGGGTTATAGATAAAAATAAGGATGCCGTTGTTTTCGTTAAACCTTTGAATTTTGAGCCCTTAGAGATAAAAAAAAGTTCGTCAGGAAGCATTTATGTTCTCGGAAGTCGGCGTTTAATTCTTATAGATCCTCACAACTTAGAGGTAGAATCTGTAATACCTATTCCTGCATTAGAAAGTGCTACCTACTTTACCCTTGAAAAGGGCAATATATTAGTTTTGTCTTCCTTTGATAAAAAGTTAATTCTTATTGATGGTACAGACGGTTCCTTATTAGTTCAAAAGTGGTTGAATTTAACTCCTATTAAAAGCTTTTTTGATCCCAATTCCAACGAAGTTTTCGTTTTAACTAAGGAGGGAAGCGTATTAGTTTACGACTTAAACTTAAACTTGATTTCAAACTTTAAACTCTCTGGTTATCCAGTTGCTTTAACTCGTGACGACGAGAAGCTGTATGTAGGAGATAGCTTAGGGTGGATATCTATTTACGATGTGAATAACTTCGAATTGATACGAAAGTTAAAAGTTTGCAACGAAGTCGAAGACTTAAAGAAGTTAAACCAGGATACCGTATTAGTTCTTTGCAAAAAGGGAACTCTTGTTTTTTTAAACACGAATAACGACTTGCTATTTCAAAGAGTTCATTATCCCTACGATTTTTGTAGTTTCGTCGTAGACGGTACCAGCGGAGATGTTTACATAAGCACTTTTAACAAAAAAGTATTAGTAATAGACTCCTTAGGTACGCAAAAAAAAGCAGAAATACCAGTTGGAGGGGTAATAAATGAAATGGTTTCGTTACCTTAGCTTTGTTTCGTGTTTTTTGCTTGTATTGTACAGTACTTGCAAAGCAGGGCCTTATACTAATTCTATACACGGAAGCAGTTCAAGTGGAGTGTACAGGACTAACATGACGGGCTATTCTCGTGGAAATTGTGCTCATTGCCACGAAATGCACGCAACTCCTAATCCTTTTGCACTATTTGCCAACAACTTTAACACGGCAAAAACCTTAGGGCCGTACGATCAAAGTGATGACTTTTGCTTTTATTGTCACGGAACCCCTTCTGAGCAAGTTGGAGGTATTAATAACTACGACTACAGTTCCTCTTTTGGTGGTGCACCTGCAAGTAACGCAACTGACATTTTGAGTACTTTTAATCAGCTTTCTTATCACGATCTTTACGACATATGGGTATTTGCAAAAAACAACTTTTCCTCCTTTTTTACGCCTGAATCTAATCCTTGTGTAGCTTGTCACAATCCTCACTTAGTAGAAAGAAGTTGTGGTAAACCTACTCCAAACTTTAACTCCACCCAAACAGCTATATCTCGTCCTACTGATCACTCTGCTTTGTGGGGAGATAACTCTACGGAGAAAATGAACTATTATGCTGGAGGATATTTGTACCAACCTCCGTATTACTACAACTCTACTAACTTAGAACCAGACGGAGCAAGTTCTGTAGCAAGTGTTCAAGCAGGAAAAACCATAGACTATGTAACATTTTGTACCGATTGTCACAATCCTAATAATCAGATTTACAGCACTGAACTTGCAAACTTAAGAGGTAACGGAAGTGTTATAAAAATAGATTGGAGCGTTGAAAAACACGGCAAAGGAGCTGCAGACGGAACCATAGACATGTTGCCTCCTTACTCTAACGCCTCTATAGGACAATATGTTTTGTCTTGTCTTGATTGCCACGAACCCCATGGATCTCCTAATCTGTTTTTAATAAGAAGAGAAGTAAACGGAAAAATGTTAGGAAAGACAATTACTTCAATTTTAGACATAGGCTGGCTTTGTAGAAATTGTCATAAAGACGATGCTGCTGCTAATGCTGGTACAGGAAATGTTAATAGTTGGGAATACATTCATCACCTATCGCCAGATGCCCCTTATCCTGGTCCTCCTGGAGGATGTGGAAGATGCCATGGAACATTTTCTTCAGATGGATGTTTACATTGCCATTACCATGGTTCTACATATACTGATTATTATGGGAATATAAGAAGAACTTTTTAAAAAAGGTAACTTTAAATGAAAAAGCTCGTAAACTTTTTAGCTTCTTCGCGTTTAGGCTTGATTTTATTTTTGCTAATTGCAACGACTTCTATTTTTGGGACTTTTATTCCTCAAGGAGCTTCAACGGCGTATTACATTCACAAGTACGGTAGCCTTGGGAAGGTTATTACTTACCTTAGTTTAAACGACTTGTATCATTCTTGGTGGTACTTGGCTCTTTTGATATTGTTTTCTTTAAACTTAACTTTTTGTTCTATTAAGAGATTCCCTATAAGTTGGAAGCGATTTAAAGGTTTGTTTAAAGGCTTAAATTATGAAAGATTTCCTAAGCTAATAGAAGTTACCTACGGCAATCCCTATGAAAAATTGAAAAACTGTTTAATTCAGAAGTACTCTTTTAAAAAGTTATTAGAAGACGAAAAGAGCATCGTTCTCGTAAAAAGAAAGTATTCTTTTTCTTTTTTGATGGTATATGTGGTTCATGCTTCTATTTTAGTAATTTTATTAGGAGCTATTTGGGGAGGTATTTTAGGGTATAGAGGAACTATGGTATTATTAGAAGGTAGCAAGTCAAATGTAGTTATCCCTTTTAAAGGGAGAGAACCCATTTTTCTCTCTTTTTACTTAAAGTTACAGAAGTTCGTTCTCGAGAGATACCCTGATGGTACTCCCAAGGCTTACATTTCAAAGGTAGAAGTTATAGACGGGAAAAAACACTTTTTTAAAGAAATAAGGGTTAACCACCCCTTAAAGTACAGAGGAGTAGCTTTTTATCAAGCAAATTATCAAGTAATACCTGAACTGGAAGTAGAAATTCAATTCAACGATAAAGATTTGATTAAAACCATTAACTGGATTACGCCTCAAACCATACTTTCTCGCTTTGTAATAACCCTGTTAAAAGTTGGTAGGTATAACGGAATGTTGTGGGCTTCAATAAAACTTCAAGATGTAAAGACAGGTAAACTTTACCAAGGAATACTTATTCAAGGGTTTCCACACTTTTATGTGAAGTTAAGCAAAAAAGTTCTTAGAATTACCTTGTTAGGTTTAAAAGATGTAAAGTACATGTCTATATTAGAAGTTACTAAAGATCCTGGTAGTTGGTTAGTTTTTACGGGATTTGTGCTTTTGATTTTGGGGATGATAGGTGTTTACTTTTTCGAGCCAAGGGAAGTTTGGATTAAGCTAATTAGAGAAGACGAAAGTAAAACGAGAGTCTTAGCATGGATGCAAAAGAAAAGAGGTAAAAAAGAAACTAAGTCAGAACTCGAAAAGTTTTTAAAAAAATTTTTTTAAGATGTGTTGAAAATAACAAAATGTGAGGTAAAAATAGTCGTTTGAATAAAGGTACTTTAAAGGGGTGAACTTTAGGGTGCAAAACAAAGATTCTCAAACGGGTTATACGCCTCCTTATTATCCACCACCGATAGAAGAAGACGAGATAGATTTGTACGAACTTTGGTTAGTTTTAAAAAGAAGGAAGTGGTGGGTTTGGGGTACTACTTTTTTAGCTGTATTGTTAGCAATAATTTATATTCTGATAGCTGCTCCTGTTTATAAAACTGACACAACTTTAATGCCTCTCGGTGGAAAAAATAAAGGGTTAGGAGGACTTTCTGCTCTTGCAGGTCTTGCTGGTATTTCATTACCAATGCAGCAGTCTGGAATAACCGTTGAAGCAGTACTTCAAAGTAGAACTTTAAGAGAAGATATAATAAAAAGACTAAACCTTCTTCCAAAGCTTTTTCCAAAAAAGTGGGATTCTGTCCACAAAAGGTGGATCCTTAAAGGAAAAGATGATCATCCACCTACGATATACGATGGACAAAAGGTTTTAAAAGGATTAATAAGCGTTTCTACAGATAGAA
>JAADEG010000078.1 GCA_013153525.1 Thermodesulfobacteriota bacterium | reverse complement strand
CACTTACTCTAACCTCTCCCCCTACTACGCTTAATCTTCCTCCACTAAATACTCCCCCTACTACACCTATCTTTTCACCTTTAATAAAGAAATTGCTCTGAGAAGCTTTGGTTATTTCTTCCAGACTTAGCGTTGCGCCTTTTACGAAGTCGTTAAGTCCTAAATTATAGACGAATCCACCTACCAGAGCACCGTTAAGACTTATTGCGTCAGCATTAACATAAGCGTTATTACCTGAGAAGAACATACCACTAAAATTGATGTTTTCTGCAGTAGCGTTAAAGTCGTTGATGTCAAATAGACCACCTTTAAAGTCAATAGAATTATTAGCGTGCAGTGTGGTGTTTTTACCACTTCCAACTGCACCAGAAATGGCAATGGTGTCTCCAGTTACATATACATTGCCTCCTCCAAAAAGTCCACCAGTTACGCTTATCGTCTTTCCATCTACTACGAGTTCTCCCTGAGCTATTTCAGAAATTTTGTTAACATTAAATAAGTCCTTAACATCACTGTTTACGATGTCTTTTAGGTTAATGTCGTAGTTAAATCCTGCTGACAAAGTACCATTTAGATTAATAGTATCTCCTTTTACATGTCCGTTTCCTATTGCAAAGAAGACTCCGTTAATGTTTATGTTTTTAGCAGTTAAATTGAAGTCTGATAAACTTAGTCCACCACCTTTGAGGTAAATGTCTTTATTAGCAGAAAGCGTTATTCCTGCTCCTTCTATTGCTCCGTCAATATTAATGTTGTCTCCTTCTCCTTTGACTCTTCCACTTCCTCCGGCGAGCAGACCGTTTATGTTAATGTCTCCCTGAGTTTCAAGGGTTACTCCTTTCTGTTTTCCTTCTTTAATGGTATTGAGAAAGTCTGGAAAACTTAAGTTAGCAAAGAGATTTAAGACATTTCCTGCAGTTGCTACAGAACCGTGTATGTTAATTTCCTTTTCTCCAGTAATAGAAATTTCTCCACCACCTAAGAGGTATCCTTTACTTTCAAAGTTTCCAGGTGCGTAAAAAGTCATGTTTTCACCAGCGTAAATAAGAGTAGAACTTCCAATACCAATGTCTCCTTTACTAATTACACTTAAGTTACCTGCACCTATTGTGTGTTTTAGAGTGACTTTACTTCCTTTGATAACGACATCTTGTCCGGTGCTAATGTAAGCATCAGAATAGATGTCATTTTTAGCTACAACGCTTATTTCGTGACGCTCTGTTTCGTGCTTAATAGGAGAAGGTTCGGGATTAAAGTGAAAGTGTATTTCTGGTATGTGGTGATTTTTAACAATAACAATTTTATGTATTATCGGTATTGAAGGTGTGCCTACGCTTGCTGGAGGGAAGTAGCTACTTAAGTTTGAGTTGAATATAAAGTGCTTAACATCTGAAAACTTGTTAGAAATGTTTATGTAATAAATACGGTAATTGTCCGACAAAGTATTTCCTAAGGTAAACAACGAATTAAAGCTATTGTTTATCGTTTCAAAATTAGAACTAAGAAAATCTTCTTTTTGATTTACATAATCAATAGCCTTGTTTACAAAGTCTTCTATTTTATTTTCTGGAATTGAATAATCAGCAGTTGGATCTGCACAAACTATTCCATGAAGCTTTATTCTTCCCTTGACACTATTCAACTTAACGGAGCTTCTGGAGAGTATGTAACCGTAGTTCGTTATGTCGTTTAAAGAGGAAATGTTTATGTCACCCAAAGAACTGATTCCACCGTCTCCGTAAATAATTACCTCACCTTTCGCGGTTTCTAAGTTGACATATCTTCTTTTCGTGGTTTCTAAGTTAACATAACTTCTACCAATTACTCCACCGTTTAAATAAATACCGTTTTCTTCGCTTATTAGTAATATTCCTCCCCAACTCCACATGTAACGAGTAGGAGTGTGTATTTTTCTTAAGGCTCTAACATATATGCCTCTATATCCTTCAGCAAAGTCTCCAAATATGACCTCTCCTTCTTTACTGGATATATCTAATCCACCTGCAAAAATAGGACCTCTAAGGATGACATCATTTATAGCATCAATAGAAACAGAATCTGCAGCAGAAATACTTCCGTTAAGAGATTTACTCTTCACGCGAGGAAAAAGTGAGGCACCCATATAAAAGACATCGTGCCCATGAATTCTTATCATTCCTCCATAAGAGGTAAGCCCTTCTCCAATTAAAATTCTCGTTGAAGGGCTACCTATAATGTTTATGTCTCTTCCGCTTACTACACGATTAAGGACTATGTCTCCTTCGTTGTTTTTAACCGTAAAGTTTTTACCCGTGTGAACCGTTCCAAAAAGATTTATGTCTTTATCAGCAGTCACTAAAAGTGAACCTTGAGAAAGGAAAATGTTACTATTCATGTCTGTAAGTATTCTACCTTTAACTACGAAGTTTGCGTAGTAGTTTCCAAAGAAATTACCTATTCTAAGATTTCCAGAAGTAAAAAGGTCAAAATTACCTTTAACTGCTCCTTCCTCAAGATAAACAGGATCTTCAAAAGATACATTTACATCACCAGAGGCATAGACTTTAAAAATAGGAAAGTATCCAGTAAGGTACAAGTTTAATGCCTTATCCAAACCACCTCTTTCTCCTATATTTTTAGCAACAAGAAAGGCGCTTTTGGCGTGAATGTCAGGAGACACATCCTCAAAGTAGTCGTAAATTCCACCTTTTGGAGCAGAGAGAAATACATTTTGAGGAGTGTAAATGTATTCAACATTCAAATCACCTATCGGAGCTAATATGTTTATGTCTCCACTGGCTCTGGCTACGAGAGGAGATCCAGATCTTAAGTACACAGAGAGAGGATTAGCCTGAGTTCCTATTTTTCCGTGAGACGCCTCAACGATAAGCCCTTTGGGTGCAGATACATTTAACATATTTATGGATGCAAGAATGTTTCCGTAAACCTTAAGTCTAACCCAATCGTCTCTACTATAAAGATTATAAATGGTTACTCCCTGATCAGATCCGAGATATACATGCCCTCCTGCAATAGCAGTAATTTTTCCAGTAGAATCTATGTCTATGTCGTCTCTTTGATGAATCGTGATTGTCTTGTGTTCGGTGTCTATGTTTACATCACCGATCTCAGCTGCTGCGAGTGCTAAGTAAACTTTTTCTCTTTCTTCTAATGGAATGGATTCAGGATGGGCATAATTGTAAACTATGTCTGACTTATCAATACCTACGGAGTTTCCAGTAAGTAGGTAAACATCGTGTCCTATTATGTTTGGTTTTTCTTTTACATAAACGGTATCCGTTACATTTTTCTTAAACAAGAAGCTTGGTAAAGGATGTTGAAGTTCTTTATCAGTCCATTCGTTATCAGTTAGAAGTTCGTATTGCTTAGGATCCTCTGCTTTTACATCGTACTTAAAATTCGGATCAAAGGGCTTTTTTCCCCACTCGTTGTAAAGATTGGTCATTTTGTCTTCGTAATCCTGAATCATCTTATCAGTCCATCCAGCAGTCTTTAAGGCTTCCCTTTCCTTCTGAGAGAGGGTAAATCTGACTTTTCTGTAAGGAGAATAAGTATAAGTACCGTCTGGATTAAACTTTAAGTCTCTGTATTCTCTCCAGTAAGTAAAGTATTGAGCTTCCATCATGCGATTGTAGGCTTGAACCTGTTGTTCTCTTAACTTCTTTGCAGATTCACCCGTAAGTCCAAGTTCTCCCCACATCTGTTTTAATTCTGCAATCGTTCTGTCGTCCTTAAGTTCGTTTGGATTTGCGTCTATAAGACTTCCAAAAGGCACTTCTACATAAACATTTCCAGAGGTTTTTATTTGATAGAGATTGAGGTTTCCTGAAAGTTCTCTTACCTTTATGTCACCAGTACCAGCGAGAACGGTTAAAGTTCCTCCTACGGTGTCGTTGGTATCAACATTTATAAATTCGTCTCCCTCTGCAACGACCTTTCCGTAATTAGACTTAAGGTAAATACTTTTACCTTTTAAGTATGTTCCAGCAAGTGAGGTATTTTTAAACGGATTAAAGCTCTTAAATATAATGTCCTTGTCTGAAGTAATGTTTATGTCTCCATTCGTAATAATACTTGAAACCTTCATGTCTGTGTCTATACCCTGAAGATTGACATTTCCAGAGGCAGTAATATTCACGGTTGGGATTATGGTATTTCCGTTTGCGGTTGCTCCTCCAATTTTCACGGGTGCACTCTTGGTTCCTATGTCTGTTACAGACGAAAGATTTATGGTTCCTCCCTTGAGAATACCGAGGTTACTCATCTTTATAGAGGTTGCTTGAATGTAGGTAGTTCCTTCTGGATTTCTGACAGGTCCTGTAATTTCTATTGGAGCATAAGGACTAATTACATCCACTAAACCTTGGTCGTAACCTATAAAGTGAACCTTGATTGGATAATCAGCCTTTACATAGTGGAAGTAGTAGTTGTTCGTGGTTGAGTATGTGTAAACATCCCAGGTAACTTTCGTGTGCCTGTTTAGTCCGCTCCAATAGTGCTTTTCCGTAACATACACATACTTTGCGTCTGTCGTCGTTTTTTTAATGTGTTTGTATTCGTAAGGATCAGTAAAGTCAGGATATAGCCCTACGATGTCACCCTTAGGCAGTTCAGAGTCAGAAAGTTTTCTTTTTTCTCCCCATACGAACCAGTCTTCTTCGTAAGAAGTGTCTCCAGCAGGAATAAAACCCAGAAACTTCTTAAAGTCGTGCACATAACGATCGTGTTCCATAGAACCTTGAGAGGTACCTGATACCCAATAGTAAAACATGTGCTTTAGTGGTTGAAATGTCGTAACCCTTCCTTTAACGGTCTCTTCAAGCTTGGTTGGTTTGTTAGAATTGATTTTAAAGTTGTCGTAAACCTTTATGGTATTTCCTTCTCTTACATACTTAACCGTGTAAAAGTACTTGTCAGTCCTGGGATCAAAGCTTTCCTTCCAGTTATTTCTATTTTTGTCTATTATAATTACCTTTCCTTCTATCCCTCCAGTATCTATTCCTTTAATAACCACAGGATAAGGAGTACAGTTAACTATTCTGATTCTTCCGTAACCGTCCATTACATTGATCCATCCCTTTTTAAAGGCGTTACCCGTATTGATTATTCTTCCAGAAAGAAAAACCGTTCCACCCTGAACGCTTACATCTGAAATGTAAATCTTTCCGTTTTTAAATTCAGCTTTTATTCCCTCGGCAATAACAGGCTCTCCGTCTTCTTGAACGAAAAATTTTGGAGGAGAACTTGAAGGTTTATAAGCAGAATGTCCGTGACCTATACCGGTTGCTAAAATAATACCGTTTCGGAAAGGACTTATAGTTACTACTCTGTCAGGGATTCCACTTTGAATTATTCCGTTTATGTCAATGATTTCGGCGTTTATAAACACATTGTTTCCTGCTATCGTGTATCCTGCGTAAGGATTAATTGTTTGCAAAGTACTGTTATATGGAGTGTAAGAAGTACTATCGTCATCGTCGTTATTTAAATATTCATTTAACTCACTATCAGAATACAATCCTACATAACCCGATGCCTTGGCAGAAGAAGTCGTTGGGTTAAACTGACTTTTGGGATCACCGAGTACATAATACACAGCGTTTGGATTGTTAAAAATAAAGTTTCCACCAGCGTCAAGTTTAATCTTGTTTGCTGAAATACCTTCTGTTACGATAATACTACCTTCAGACTTTATATCTACTTCTCCTCCAAGGTTTGATACATAGGTATTTCCTTTTGCCTTGTTGTCAATTAAGGAATATCCAACGAGTATCGGAGGAGCGTACATGTAAAGAGTGTTTCCATTAGGATCGTTAGCGTACGCAGTTTTTTCGTAAAAGTTTTCCACCTTTATAATTGGCTCAGGAGAATTTTCTCCGTCTTCCATGGAAAAACTGGGTTTATATCCCCCTTTATTTTCCTTTGCTATGTCTTCGTTGTCGTGTACGGTAACTCCGTTAAACATTATGTGTCCACCGTGATACCAGGGAATTTCAAGGGTTCCGACTGTAAGAGGAAGCGGAGAGTAATTTAGTATCTTTATGCTGACATCTCCAGGAGCCTTTAAACTTCCTTTACCCTTTAGGTAATCCGTGTTAATTTTAATGTCTCCTGAAGTAGCAAAAACTTTGTCAAGCTTTATGATGTGAGTCGTTTGATCCATTGCTTGATCCATTTCTGCTGCTTCAAGTAAAGCTATTTCCGTTTTCAAGTCCTCTTTAGTAGTATCGTCTGCAGAATACCGTGCTAATAATTCCTTGAGTTTTTGTATTCTTTCGTCAATTTTCTCTCCAATTGCAGTATCAGTTATAAGAGACCAGCTTATACCATTGCTGATTTCTGAAGGTTTAATGGTCTTTACATAATTTCCGTTTTTGTCGTAAATCTTATAACCACTTCCAGACTTAATTGCAGCGTTTGGAACGAGTTTGTACTTGGTCTTTCCGTCTTTACCAAGATAACTAACTACATAAAAACCTGGATCAAAGTCCTTTTTAAATGTTACATACTGATGTCTGTAAATACCCGTTTCAAGCAGACCGTTTACCGTAACTGTTCCCTTTCCATCGGTGTAGCTCGTACCTGCTGTTTTTTCTATAGAACCGTCGTCATCGTCGTCACCAAATATGTGTTTCAATTCCTTCAAAGCCTCCTTGTAAGCGTCTGTAGCCTTACCGTATCCGTAAGCGTCAAGATCACCCTTAATAGAAGTTAAAATAATGTCGGTTCCGGTTTTTACGGATGCAGAAGAATCAATGTTAATGTAGGCGTACTTTTCAGAATAGGCGTCTGCATCTGGATCCCCTTCGTAAGGTACTAAGGCTTTGTTATAAATGTCTGTGTGAGCGTGTGTGTAAAAGTAACCTTTAGAAGAATCGTCTGCACCAGCCATAATGGTTACTGACTTGCTTGCAGTAATAAGTACTCCAGAATTAAGATTAACCTGATCAGTAGCTTCTAAAGAAGCTTCTGAAGAGCCTTGAGCGTAGCTGTAACCTCCGTAAGTATAAGACATCGCCTCAACGCTTGCTGATCCCTTGGTATCTGCTGCAATAACTACATTTCCTGAGGCTTCTAACTTCGCATTATTTAAAAAGTCAACCTCAGCCTTTATGTCGTCGTCTGCGTCTATAATGGACTCTGAATTTGCTAAGTCTATTACTCCACCGCTATTCAACTTGGCTTTGTCGTGAAAGTCAAACTGATTTATAGCCTTTATGTATAAAGTGGTGTCACTGAGGTAACTTCCAGTTTTTCTGATTTTTGCATTTTCACCAACTTTTACATAACTTCCCGTATCCTTTACCTCTGTCTTACTGTAAGAAGCAACCCCTTCCACGACTCCACCAGATCCCTCGTTTGCGTTACAGGTTGAGGAACTCGGCTTGTCTAAAACGGTCTCTGCGTAAATCGTACCTTCGCTTCCCTCAAGGTAGGAGTTGTCTCCTAATTCAATTTTGGCGTATAAATCTGAAATCGTGTTCTCTGCGTCTGCTCCACTCTTTCCTGCAATAGAGGCGTTTATACTGTCTGCAAAACTGTTAAATGATATGTCGTTCTTTGAATGCAAGGATATCTTACCTGAAGCACACACCTTTGAATTTGCGTAAGTTACGATAGAGGTCGTACCTTCTACATTAGTTTCTGCCTGGGTTGCGTCTCCACTTACTACGCCTCCTGTACCTGCAACAGCTTTAGACAAAAGGTTAAGGCTTGAAAGACTCTCTATGCTAATATTTGAATGGCTTTTTACTGAGGAATTTTTGTATAAGTATATCTGGATACTACCACAATAATTTATAGTTGCTTTTATTAATCCAGCAGCGAAAATTCCTCCAACCGTTACTCCTGTAGAAGTACTGTTGAGGTCTTTGTGATCGTATGCGTCTATAGTTAACGACTTGTTTACCTCTATTGATGCTTTGTCTTTTACTTCTGCCTTTACCGTAGAATAATCCGTAATTTCAGAAGCACTTCCAGTAATCCCTGCAAGTGCTCCACCGTGAGTAGCAACTGCCTTATTATTTAAGTTAGATCCAGACTTTATTTCTGCCTTTAATAGAAAACTACCTCTTCCTTTTATGTTGCTTTCTGAGTCTATATAAGCATTAACATAAGGATATAAAAGCGTGGTAGCAACAGAAGCTCCTGCAGTAAATCCTCCTATGTCAATACCTTCGGCAGTGTTTTCTATTATTGGCTTAAGATCAGCAACTACCTCAATGTTTGAATTTGCGTTAATTGTATTTTGAGAACCTATGTAACTTTTTACAGTTGGATAAAAGTCAATTTCACTTACAGAAGCATCTACGGAGACTGCTCCAGCATTTACTGGAAGTGAGTAAGTAGATATGGTGTCTTCTTCGTGAGCATCAAAAGTTAACGAATTGTTTTTTTCTATCGTAACATTATTTTTACTAAAAGTTTGAGTACTACCATTTATAGTTGCTTGAGACACCACGACGCCTGCAACACCTGCAACGCCTGCGTAAGTTCCGTAAGAATCTATGTCTATGTTAGAAGTGGTATCACTCTTAAGGATCACATCAGGGTTAGTACTGTATGGATCCAATGGAGTTATTTCCGTCTCTGGACCGAGGTATGTATAAAGATTACCTCCTGAATAAAAGTAAGATACTGCTGCACCGAGAGTTACTCCACCTCCTGATCCTGCGTAAGTTATAAGAGTAGCGTTTAAGTTTCTCTTTCCTTCAACATCTATTTTGTTACAGTATTTAACTCTTATGTCAGCCCCTTGGTCTATGTAACTACTTATATTGGAATAATTCTTAACGATGTTAACAGATCCTCCACCACTAACCGCTCCAAAAGCCCCTCCTCCTACGCGGGAGTCTATGTTAGTATTTTCTTCAGCCTTTACTTCTATAGGACTATAAACATTTTTTATTACTACATTTTTTCCAATAGCTGCAGTCGTCCTGTCTTTCAGGTTTGAATTTTCAGCCAGGTCTTCAGCTACGCTATCTCCACTTAATCCGTCAGAAATTTCTTGATTTACATCCTCGTTTCCAGTATCAAAAGAAAAGGGATCCGTAATTTTACTTTCTACTTTAGAAGCAGTATCTCCTATTGCTTCACTTGCTTGGTCGTCAATACTTGAACCGATGTTTATTATTGAAACCGTACCTTCTACACCTCCAAGCCCGGCTCCAAATCCGATGGTTTTGGTAGTGATGTTTTTGTTCGTAACAGCGTTTACACTTAAAGAACCAATCTTTTCCAATAGGCTATCGTCTCCTATAAAGGCATCGTTTTCACTGTGTAAAGAAATCAGGTTAACTACCGCTCCTATTGAGGCACCAGTAGAGGCTGAAGCCTGCCCTACCCCTCCTTTTAAATTAACGGTATCTTCAGACTTTACTTTTACATTTCTAAAAGTGAATATTTTACTTATCCTTCCTGAAGAGTCCTTTGATATAAAAGCTTTGGTCGTGGTTCCAATGGAAATTACGCTTACAGAACCTCCTATACCAACATAGCTTGCACCTCCAGATACATTTGCAACAGAATAATAGATGTCCTTCGTAGAATTTGCAGTAATATTTAAATTTAAATCATAAAAATTATTTCCACCTTTTATTTCAGAACCACTTACGAACGCATAGGTCTGATTTTTAAGTTTTATTACCCCTACTCCTCCACCTATTCCAGCAGCACCTGCTGTTGCAGAAACGCTTCCGATTAAAAATCCTGGATTATTATTTTTGTTGAGTTTAAAGTCGTTTTTGGCGTTAATTGAAATGTTGTTACTAACAATCGTGGAGTTGTTTACATAGGCACTGGTTAGTTCGTCTGAATAAACAACTCCAACTGAAAACGCTACTGAAGCTTTACCACTTAAACCTCCTGCTACTGAAATTATGGACATGTCTTGATAAGATTCAGCGTCAACTTTTAACTTGTTAACCTCAACAGTACTATTGTCGTCTATATAAGCTTGAGTATCTCCTTTAAAACTTATTGCTCCTGCAGATATTCCTGCTCCAGCAGATGGATTAAAGGATAAAGCTCCTGTTCCTATGTTAAACTTATTACTTTGAAACGCTAAAACACTTAAATTTCCGGTTTCGTTAGTGGTGTAAATAGTAGAATCCTTTACGAGAGACCTTACATGATCCTTTATGACATCTACTGAACCAGAACCTCCGAGAGAGAAGAATCCTCCAAACTGTGCCTGAAGGGTGCCTATGTCAGTGGTTATGTCCTCCTGGGAACTTGCCAAAGTTCCTATTCCATTTACGAGGTATGTAGAGCTGTCTGAACCTGCGTAAGGAAGCTCTAAAGTACCAGTAGAATTGGAAGTAACCGTAGAATTCGTAATCCCTGCACTTACCGTGTTTTCTATCAGGTTTACTACTGCAGTAGCTCCTATTCCAAGACTACCTCCTCCTTGTACGGTTCCTCCGTAAGTTTGAACCTTTCCAGAATAGTACGCGTCAACTCCAACGCTACCTGTTGCCTGTATCGTAGAATTGTGTATAAAGGCTTTAACCGTATTTTTTACATTTTGAACCACCACATCAAAACCGAGATTTGCCTTGGAAAGCCCACCAGTAATTCCGATACTTAATACACTTGAATCCAAGCTTCCTAAGGTCACGAGAGAGCTGGTGTTTATTGAAGTGTTGTTTACGAAAGCAAGAGATTCGTCCTTTTCTTCGTTATAAGTAAATCCTGCTCCAATTCCTAACTTTCCGTTCCAAGAAACATTTAGTGCTCCAGCTATTACTAAAATGCTTGAAGATGGTGTACTTTTAACCTCTATCTTGTTACCCGCTATTATTCCACTTTCTGAAGTTCCATTACTGGTTCCGTTACTATTTATGCTATCTCCACCATTTTCACTATTTCCATTATTTGTACCATTTGTACTACCTACAATAATATTATTTGCATTACCTCCGTTATTTTCGTTATCTCCGCTGTTTTCACTGGTTCCGTTATTTTCACTATTTTCACTATTTTCACTATTCCCACTATTTCTATTGCTTCCGTAACCTTCTATGTAAGCCTCGTTTTTAATGTTAGACTTGTTTATTGAAACCGAGGCAGAGGCAGTAAGAAAAGAGGAGTCAGTAGCAGAAACTCCAGATGCAACGGAAAATAAGCGTCTATCAGCGTCAGAAATTACTTCTATGTTGGTCGTAGCATTAAGGTTTGAGTCTTTAACATAAGCATCCTCTTCTCCAAATACATCGTTTATAGCAATGGACGCTCCAGCAGCAAGCGAAGTGTTGCTTCCTTTTACTAAACCAAAGTCAACTGCTGCAGACGCAATCTTAGAAGTGTCGTTCGTTTCTACATCTATGTCTTTAAACCTTGCAGTTACGGTAGAGTTGTCTATGTAAGCTTTAAGAGTAATCTTTTTTCTATTCCATGTAGTACTTCCTATTACTGCAACGCTCGTACCTTCGTCTTCGTTAGAAGCCGAAACAGAACCTCCACTTCCCACAGCTATAGTGTAACTGCTGTCAGAGGCTTTTATTTTTGCAAAAGTTACATCAAGGGTTGAATTTTTAGCATAAGCTTCTGTATCAACGGTTTGAAAGTTAGCCATAAAAGCACCGTTTAATCCCGTTGAACCCTTTTCAGTAGTAGTTATCGCTGCGGTTCCTCCTATAGCAAGAGAACCAGTGTCGTATTTAGCGTCTATTTTAAGGGAAGGATACCTTCCGTCCCCTGAAGGTACGAGGGTTAAATTCTCTGCGTAGGCTTTTGTAGTTGCATTAAGGATGTTTACGCTACTTGCAAATACTGCATACACTCCAGTAGTAGGATTTACTGCTCCAGCTCCTTCCTCTCCAAATAAAGATGGAATACTGTATGCGTCAAAAGGATCGTCGTCTTCTAAGTCCCTAAATTTGTCCTGAGTTAAAATGGTTCCTGCTACCGTAAGACTCAGGTTAAGTCCTGTATTCGTAGCATTTACGCAAATATTACCCGGTAAAGTTTCGTTTGAATATATTACTTTTCCAGAAATACGGGCTTCAGTGTCTCTCACGGACTTGGTAAAAGCTGCTGAGGCACCTATACCCGTTGACTTTCCAATTATCACTCCACCAACTACATTTATAAGCGTACTTTTGTCGTAAGCTTCAATATTTATATTACCCTCGTTGTGACGCGGAATAATAATCGTAGAGTTGTGCAAAGCGTATGCCTTGGTGGTTTTGTTAAGTTCCAACCAGGAAAAAGTTCCACTTACAGCAAACTTATCTGCAAGTCCACCAGCAAGTCCAACGCTTACGAGAAGGTCTTTTGCGTTTGCTTTTACATTTACAAAAGTTGCGTTTGCAGTTCCTCCAAGCTGAGCAATGGTATTTTGATCAAGCTCAAGATCTACATAAGCTCCACCAATTACATTTTTATCTTCGGTAGAAGTTACTTCTCCTGCGATAACTCCAGATGTGTTTATAAAACCAATGTCACTCAAAGCGTTTATGTTTAAAACTAAAGCTTGGATGTTAGCCTGGTCATCTACCAAAGCTTTTGAGGTCTCCGAAAGTTTCGTTATGCTTACCATTCCTGCTACGCCGACTTTATCTCCGCCAGAGGTACTCATTACCATGTTGTTAGGACCTACATAACTCTTTACAAAGTTAGCTGTTTCTTTTACATAATAAGAAGTACCGTTATATACCTTTTTCAAACTATCCCAATCGTCAGAATAGGGATTAAAGGTAGCACCGTAGTGCATGTCAATGTTAGATGTTATTTTTACCTGTGAACCAGATAGATTTGCTCCTCCATAGACATGAGTTTCTACATCGTCGTTTACTGAAACATAGGAAAGTGCTCCTGCACCAGAATATACATGAGGAGTTTCTTTACTCTTACTTATTGAAGCACTTGCTCCGGTATTAATTTTATTAGAAGGTGAGTAACTGCAAGTTGAATCCAGGTTTAAATATCTTTCAGAGGATATTTGTGCCCCAGAAAAAACATTCGTCTTAACTGAAGACTCACTGTCTAAGTAAGCAAAACTTGCAGAAAAAGAGAAATTACTTGCCTTACTTTCCTTTTTAGGTTGGGGAAGTTTGTCCTCTATAAAGTCAGTGATGGTGTCACTATTTAAGTAATAGTCTGGAGACAGTTTACTTAAAGTTCCAACCCCAAGTCCTGCTTTAGCTTTGGTCGTAAGGTTTATTACATTTAAGTAGCTTTTTATGTTTATGTCGTGAGAGAAAGTAGTTTTCACTTCCCCTTTAATGTCTATTCCGACATCTTCTGAAAAGTTAGCAATTGCAACTGCCCCACTAAAAGTTCCGTTAGTAAATCCTGACGCCTTTGCTTCTACATCTAAGTCTTTGTCTCCTTGGGCAAGGATGTTTATTTCTCCGGGAGCAGTAATTTTTGCAGACTTACCTATTAACACATGGGACTTTAAGTCAGACTTTCCATAAGCAACCGCTATGTAAAAATTGTTACTATCGTCGTCCTCTTTTACTATGGTTTTTGCAACAGAAACCATCTTCTCTTTTGCGTAAGACTCAATGTTAATCCTTCCTGTACTCTCTATGGTTCCGTTTATGATTACATTAGAATGAGGCTTTACTACATCGTAAGAAACGCTCGTTACATCTAATTCTACATCAGCAACCGCTTTTGAGATTGATTGAGAAATGATGTTTACCCTATTTCCTTTAATAAAGGCATTTCTTTCTATCTTAATAGTAGAATCCGTGGTAGAAGTTTCCATGGCTCCACCAGCGTGAGGCTCAGTACCAGGAGCTTCTAAAAAGTCCATGGATACATCCGTTAAGTCGTCTTCACTGAAAACCGAGCTTTTAGAAGCTTGAGTAGTTAAAGTAACAGTGTTCCCTTTTAAAGTTGCCCCGTATTCTATAGTTATAGCGACATTTGCGCTTCCAGTAGCGTTAAAGGTTATGTTTTTAGAATAAGAAGAATCACCTTCCAAACCTAATACCTGTGCGGAGTAACCAATGGTTATCTTTGGAGAGACGAAGGTTATGTCTCCTCCTTTTATTTCTGCTCCTTCCTCAACGGTTATGTCTCCAGAGCTGGCTTTTGCATTGAAAACTATTTTTCCTGATTTGTAACCGTTGTTTGCGTAGGTTAAAATCTTTGCGTACTTACCAATCGTTATGTGAGGAGCGTGAAAAGTTAGGTCTCCAGAATTTCCCTGAGAAGAGAGATAATCTTGTGAACTTGCCGTATTGTCTCCCACATTTCTCGTAGATACTACTGCGTTATCTGAAACCTTTATGGAATTACTTGCTTCTACATCGTAATCTCCTCCTCCTGTTGATGTAGAATCAACCACTACATCTGTAGGATCAGCAAAAAAGCTTCCCGGCTTTCCACTTTCTGAAGAGACATCTATCTTACCAGCAAGCGTTACGGTTCCTTTTGAGCTTACTTCAATCTTTCCACCGTCTGCGTTTTTACCCGTGCCTTTTGCTTCAAGAACAGAGCTTGAGGTAAGTTTAGTTTCTTTATTAGAAAAAATGGCAATACTTCCTGCAGGAGCATCACCAATGGAATTTGCCTCTATTTTTCCAGAATTCGTTACTTTTCTTCCTTTAACGAGAATACTTCCTGGTTTAGCTCCTTTCTCTTTTGCTGACACGCTAATTGTTCCAGAATTTACCACATCTGCACCATTAGCCCCTACTAAGTAAACCTTTCCGTCTTTTTCCACCAACGAACCTGCTTCAATTATTCCTTCGTTGTTTACCACTGAAGAAAAGACTTCTTTAGCTCCAGAGGCGGTAAGAATTACGGTTCCTCCGTCAGCCTTTATAATACCTTTATTTATGACTTCCGTACCTTTTGTACCGTTTGAAGTAATGCTGTACTTTATTAAACCCGTTCCAGTAAAGTCAAAGTCGTACTCCGTACCAGAAGCAAGAACCACTTTACCGAGTTTTGCATAAATATATCCTTCATTCGTAACAGATGGAGCAACGAGCATTACGAACCCGTCGTCACTAACCTTAATTTCTCCTTGGTTAATAACCCAGGACTCAGGAATATTTGGATTCTGAAGGAAGTGATAATTACCCTCCATGAAGTCTTTATTTGAAATGTTTAAAGTAGTAGCAAGAAGTCCAGCAACATCTACTTTAGCAGTTCTGCCAAAAATAATTCCATTAGGATTAATTAAAAATACCTGTCCGTTTGCAATTATTTTTCCAAGGATTTTTGAGGGGTCTCTTCCAACCACGCGATTAAGAATAACTGCGGTTCTGCCTGGTTGGTGAAACTTTACGAGCTCACTTAATCCAACACTAAACTTATTCCAGTTAATAATTGCTTTGGAGGTAAGCTGATTGATTAAAAGCTCTGTTGAACTTGGTTGAGATATGTTTGCCTTTCCTGCAACAACTTTTCCACCTGAAGGAAGGGCAAAAGCCTGACCTGCAAGAATCGTAGAGACGGAGAGAGTGCTCACGAGTCCCTTTAAGGCGGTCTTACCACCTCTCTTTCTGTTTATCGCCCTTCTTAAACTTCTTAAAGGGCTACTCATGACTTACCTCCTTTAAAACTTTTTAAACGATCCTTCCAAGATTAGAAAGAGACATTAAATGTGCGTAAATCGCTCCAAGGAAACCTCTTCTAAAAAGTCTATCCACATCCTCAGTCTTAAGCTGGTTGAGTTTCCTCTCCTCTACTCCGTACAGGTTTTTTATAACCACTGTATTTCCGCTTTCAGTTTTTACTGTTGCCTCAATACCTTGTAAAAGGTCAAGCTCTTCCAAAGTCTTTACGAATTCCATCGTAAGCTGATAATCCCTGTCGTAAGTAAGCAAAAATTGAACCAAGTTTCTTAAAAATTCCGTTTCTTTACCTTCGTCGTCAAATAGTCTTTCACCTTCCTCCTCGTTAAATCCTTCGTAAGCTCTATCTATAGCAACGAATATTTTTCTTTCTCCTGCTTCTTGGTTTATCTTTTCGTCTTCTACTAAGATAAAAGGATACCTTCTAAAAAAAGCAGGAATGTAACAGCCTTTTTTCCAGGAACCGTCTTCTTCTACGAAACTATTTTTCTCTACCCCAAGAAGCACCACTGGAGTAAGCCCTTGTTTTCCTCCTCCCATAAAGACTATTGGATAAAACTTTGCCGCTTCAGAAAATTCCGTTACCAAAATAACGCTATTGTTTAGGTCTTTAAACAGGTCCATACTTGCTGGAGGTTTAAACTTAAGGTTTTTGTGTACTTCTGGATTTAAAACTTCTAACTTTGCGTAAAGCTCCGCCATGTTACCCTCCCTTACCCCTAAAATTTTTTGTATATTTTTACATAAAAGTTTACGCTTCTTACTCCTCCATCTTTGTGAGGATGAATTGGATAACCCACATCTACCAACCAATGAGTATTATTTGGAAGGTTAAGCCTTAATCCAAAACCTACTCCGGTTAAACTGTGGTGTTTTGACTCTCCTGGAGCTGGATTGTTTAAGTAAATACTACCAGTGTCAACGAAAGTAAGGAATTGAAAACGCGTTTTGTCTTTTAAAGGCGCCCACCTTAATTCTCCTGAAGCAAGATAACCTATGTCTCCTCCGTATTGAGTAACCAGAAAACCTCTGACAGAAGAAGGGCCACCTATGTAAAAGTCCTGAGAAGCGTAAAGGGTATTTTGTGAGTACTGCCCTTTTAATTTTAAAATTATAAATAAATTATCGTTAATCTTCTGTACCCTGTTGTAGTCAATGTTTACTTTTGAAAAGGTTGAAGAAGGATTTGAACGACCAGCAATCGTAATTCCAGTACTTTTCTCAAGAAGATTTCCCAATCCCTGGGTAAGAGAAAAACTTAAAATGTTTTCACTCGTAGAAGAAGACTTGTACCACTTTAAAGAAACCTGAGCATAGTGATACTTAAATTCTCCAGATATTTTGGAAAGCATACTCTGTTTGGTATCTAAGAAGTTTAAAGAGGCTTCTAAAACTACTTTTTTGTTAATAAGATAAGTTAAAGGATAAGACACGAAAAATCCTAAGAAAGTTGAGTAATTTTTTATGTTAAGAACTGCAAGTTCTCTTCCCAAGTTACTGTTACCTTGTGAAAACCAAATTCCACCTTTTAATCCACTTCTTCCTATAGGTGTTTGATAGGTTATACTGTAGGAGTGTAACCTATCGTAACTACTTCCCATTATTCCTGCGAAATTTAAGACCGAACCGTAAAACGGAAAGTTTCCAAGAGAAAAGCTTAAACCGTACCTGTCTTTGCTCGTGTATTTGGATCCAAAGTTGTCGTAGCTTACTTGAGCTGTAAAAGGAAAAGTACTGTTTTCTATGTGGAAGTATATGTCCGTAGCTCCAGGATCGTCTCCTTTTTTTAGACTTGCAGTTACTTTAAGATTCATGTTGTCGTTTAAGTTAAGCAAGTCTCTTTCTAAAAGATCTTGATTAAATACACTACCAGGTTTTAAGTTTTCTACATAACTTAAAAGATAGCTTCTGGAATAATACTTACTTTCACCTAAGAAAGCAACCTTTCCTACTTTTCCTTCAAATATTTTTACATGAAGAA
The DNA here is from genome assembly GCA_013153525.1 of Thermodesulfobacteriota bacterium. GTDB lineage: Bacteria > Desulfobacterota > Thermodesulfobacteria > Thermodesulfobacteriales > Thermodesulfobacteriaceae > Thermodesulfobacterium. The sequence goes on along the minus strand of JAADEG010000078.1, from coordinate 21,506 downwards.
TGTGGTTAGATAAGTTTTGAGGTGGTAAGTAAGCCCAAGAAGTTACATAACCTTTATCAAAGTAAATTTTCGTAAGGACTTCTGCTATCTTTCGGAAGTCTTTTAAAGTGAGAACTCTACCTTCGTAATTTTTAACTGCATCGTGAAGAACTTGCGTGGGTATAACCGTATTTCCTTGAATGACGATTCTTTTTATAAAAATTTTCGTAACCTTTTTGGGTTTTGGTTTTTTAACAACTTGTTTTTTTACTTGTTTTTTTGGTTTAGTAACCTGCTGAGGTTTAGCAACTTGTTTTTTAGCAGGTTGTTTTTTAACGGTTTGCAAAGAAGGAGAAGGCGGGGCGGGGGCAGGGGCAAGGGCGGGCGAAGGAGCAGAAACAGAAGGTTTGGGCTTGGGGGTAATTTTAACGGGTTTCTTCTTAGGTAAAACCTTTTTAACCAATCTTCTTATTCTCTTTTTTACGGCTTTTACTTTTTTAACTAACTTCTTTCTTTTTGCCCTTTTTACCTTTTTCTTCTTTGCAATTTTTTTCTCTTGAGGTTTTTGCTTTTTAACCTCTGGTTTAGTAACGACTTCAGGAACTGGTTTTTTCTCAACCTTTTGAACTTCAATTGCCTTTTTAACTGGCTTTTTAATTACTTTTTCCACTTTTTTGGGTTTCTTAACTATGTAATGTCTTACGACTATTGCTACTGCTATAGACGCGATCACTAACAAAAAGTACTTTATTTTACCTATTAATCTCCCCATCTCTCCAAACCCTAAGTTAAAATTTTTAACAAAAGCGTATTAAGACTTTAAAACTTTTTTATAAAGATAAATTGCAGGACCTGGAGATCTCCCTTTTCCTACATCAGAAATTGAAGCGTTTTGAAAAGTAGAGGTAGGAAAAGAGAGACTTATCCCCTCCTTTCTGCCCCCTCTATTGCTTTTTAACATAAAGTACTTTTTAACTTTGTCAATACTTAAACTAAACATCTTTTCTTTCTTTACTTTTAAACTTAAAGTTGCATTTTTTATTTTTATAAAAGCAATTTTCGTGCCCATTTAAAGAGTATTGAATTTTCTAATGTTCAGAAGAGTTAAAAGATTTTGTTAAAAATTAAAGTGCGGAATAATCCACTACGATGTGGATTTTCCTACTGGGTACTCTATGTAGAGAGTTACTGGACCGTCGTTTACGAGGTGAACCTGCATGTACGCTCCGAAAATCCCCATCTTTACCGAAATTCCGTACTCCTCAATCAGTGCTTTTAGTTTTTCCAAAGACTCTTTAGCCTTTTCAGGCTCTTCAGCAAGGTGAAAACTTGGTCTCGTTCCTTTTTTAAGAATACCGCACACCGTGAAGTTTGAAACGAGAAGTACCTCTCCACCGATGTCCTTTACGCTCAGGTTGAACTTTCCGTTTTCGTCAGTGAATATCCTTAGATTTGCTATACGCTTTGCTATCTTTTTAAGAACCTCTTCGTTATCACCCTTTTCACAACAAGCAAGTACGAGAAGCCCTTGAGATATGGAAGATACTACTTTTCCCTCAACTTCAACTCTTGCTTCTTTTACCCTTTGAATTACGCACTTCATCTATGTACTTAGCTCCTGCCTCAAAAGCCTTCATGTTCGGTTCAAAAAACTGCATTTTTCCCTTACTTAACACCTCTTTTAAAGCCTTCTCCAATATCTCTTTGGTAAAAAGTCCCGTTATTTTGTAAAAAGCACCTACAGCACAAAGGTTTGCAAGCCCCGGAGTTCCAAGAGATTCAGCAAGAGAATTTACTGGCACGAAGTAAAAATTCCCCTTTCCCTTAGGTATTTGATCTTTTACATCCTCGGGTTTAACCAGATCTGAGTTAACAATCACCTTTCCACCCTTTTTAAGTCTTGGAACGAATTTAAGAAATGAAGGATAATTCATAATAATTAAAAAGTTAGGAGACTTAACCAGAGGAGAAGCTATTTGTTTGTCTGAAATTATAACCGTGCAATTACAGGTTCCTCCCCTCATTTCAGGTCCATATACTGGAAGGTAAGTCACTTCAAATCCCTGAAGCATTGCAGAATAAGCTATCAGGTTTCCTGCAAAAAGCACTCCCTGTCCACCAAATCCTGAGACTATAAGGTCTATCCTCAAGGCTTCACCCCTTAATCTGTTTTTTTCTTGGTTTCTACTTTGTTTTTAAAAACACCCAATGGAAAAATTTTCGTAAGCTCCTCAACCTGATCAAGAGCTTTAACAGGATCCATTCTCCAGTTAATTGGACAGGCAGAAAGAATTTCTACGAAACCGAACCCTAATCCATTGATTTGAGCGAGAAAAGCGTTTTTAATCGCCTTTTTTGCCTCTATAATCCTCTTAGGACTGTTTAAAGCAACTCTTGCAGAAAATGCAACCCCCTCTAAGTTGCTCAAAAGCTCTGCGATCTTCGGGGGATATCCGTAGTAGTTTGGATCTTTTCCTTGGGGAGTCGTTGTGGTTTTTTGTCCTGGCACGGTCGTGGGAGATGCCTGTCCTCCTGTCATTCCGTAAATAGTATTGTTAATCATAATAGCAGTTATTTTTTCACCTCTTAGTGCTGCGTGAAAGCTCTCGTTAAAACCTATTGCAGAAAAGTCTCCGTCTCCCTGATAAGTAAACACGACGAGATCTGGTCTTGCTCTTTTGGCTCCTGTTGCAGCAGCACATCCCCTTCCGTGAGGTGCCTCAACTATGTCTATATCTAAGTAAAAGTACAAAAAGCAAGAACACCCAATAGAAGCTATTGCAAGAGACTTGTCTTGAATTCCAAGTTCGTCTATTACCTCGCACACGAGCCTATGAGCTATGCTGTGATGACATCCTGGGCAGTAGTGAAACGGTCTGTCTTTTAAGCTTTTCGGCACCTTGAAGGCTTTAAACATTTCTTTAACTCCTTTTCTATCTCTTCTGGAAATGGTATCACACTCGGTGGATAAGGCAGAGAAATCACCTCTGCCCTGCCGTTTACCGCAAGTCTTACATCTTCAACCATCTGTCCACAGTTTAGCTCAGGTACCACGAACTTAAGACCGTTTTTTGCAGTGTCAAAAAGTTTAGAAATAGCTTTGTAAGGAAAAGGAAACAGCGTAATAGGTCTAAAGTATCCCACTGGATAACCTTTGTCTCTTAAAGCAGTTACTGCGTCTTTTGCAATCCTTGCCATAGAACCAAAGGCTACGACTATGAGTTCGTCTTCGTCTCTTACATCAGCCTCGTACTTAACTTCTTTCTCCATCTTTTTGTACTTTTTCTGTAATTTAAGGTTAAGAGCCTTAAGTTCTCCTGCGTCTAAGAAAAGGCTTCTTTTAAAACGACTTGGTCTGCCTTTTGCTCCAGTTAGTGCCCAATCTTCTTTGGGATATTCTTTTATTTTTAACTTTTTAAGTACGACTGGTTCTTTCATCTGACCGAGTATTGCGTCTGATAGCACCATTACGGGATTTAAGTACTTTTCGGCAAGCTCAAAGGCTTTAGCAGTAAGCTCGTACGCTTCCTGAGCGTTGTAAGGAGCTAACACGAGAAAGTGAAAGTCTCCGTGTCCAGAGCCTTTTACAGCCTGGAAGTAGTCTCCCTGAGATGCCTCTATGCCTCCGAGTCCAGGACCGCCTCTCATCACATTTACTACCACTGCAGGAAGTTCCAAAGCTGCAATGTAAGAAAAGCCTTCACACATAAGAGAAATACCAGGGCTTGAAGAGGTGGTCATTGCCCGCGTACCAGTGGCACACGCACCAAGAAGCATGTTAATTGCTGCAAGCTCACTCTCAGCCTGAAGAAAAACCCCTCCTCTTTTTGGAAGCTCCCTTGACATAAACTCAGGGATGTCGTTCTGAGGGGTTATGGGATAACCAAAGTAACACTTACATCCAGCTTCAAGTGCCCCAAGGGCAATTGCCTCAACACCTTTTACGAGTACTCTTTTTGCCTTCATCATTCGTCCTCTTCCTTAACGAATACTATGTCTGGACACACGAGATAACACACACCACACATGGTGCATGCCTCTGGGTTTTTGGCATACACTACTTTGTATCCGTGGGTGTTTCTTTTATTTGAAAAGTCAAGAACGCCTTTTGGACAAAAGTGAATACAAAGCCCACAAGACTTGCATCTTTCTTCTCTTATCTTTACCTTAAAAATCTTCCTACCCCCTCTCCAATTTTAAACAGCCTTAAATTTAATACTTATTAAATTGTTTTGCAAACAGGTAAATTTTTTATCCCTTCAGGAGTTTCTATGTTATAACACTCAAACTCTTTTCCTTCAAGTATCTGTGAACAAAGACCAGAAAGAACCCTTTTAGGTCCAAGCTCAACGAATACCTTTGCTCCGTTCTGATGCATAAACTCTACGCACTCAATCCACCTTACCGAAGAGGTAATCTGTTTTTTCATTAACTCTTTTATCTCTTCTCCCTTGGTGTGAGCCTTTGCAGAGACATTGCTCACAAAAGGGACCCTTGAATCCTGCCAGCTTAAACCTTCTAAAAACTTTGAAAACTTTTCTTGTGCTTCTTTCATAAGAGGACTGTGAAACGCTGCACTTACTTTAAGTTTTACTACTCTTACCTTTTTTCCTTTTGCCTTTTCTGCTACTTCGTCTATTGCAGGAGATTCACCACTTATAACGAGTTGCTTGGGAGAGTTGTAGTTAGAAATTATAACCAGACCACTTGCAGACTTTACCAATTCTTCAAGCTCCTCTTGTGGCATTCCTATAATTGCATACATTCCAGAAGGAGTATCTCCTCCTGCACTTTCCATAAGTCTTCCTCTTTCTTTAACCGCTTTTAAAGTGTCCTCAAGAGACAAAACCCCACCAGCAAAAAGCGCAGAGTATTCTCCAAGACTATGTCCAGCAACGAACTTTGGCGTAAGATCCGGACATTCTTTTTTAACTCCTAAGTAACTTGCTATGTTTACTACCGTAAGGCACACCTGCAGGTTTTCAGTTCTCGTAAGCTCCTCCATAGGACCTTCAAAACACAACTTTTTTACTGGGATACCGGTAACTTCTTCAGCCTTGGAAAACAGCTCTTTAACCTCAGAATAGGTTTCAAAAAGCTCTTTTCCCATTCCTATGTATTGAGAACCCTGTCCAGGAAACATAAAGACTACCATTACTCTTCCTCCACGAACTTTTCCATGGGAATTTCTTCTATCTCTTCAAGCTTCATCTCGTAATCTTCAGGAGGAAGCAATTCTTCAAGCTCTTCAGGATTTTCAAGCTCAACTTCTATAAGCCAGCCTTCGTCGTAAGGATCCTCGTTTAGAATTTCCACATCGTCAAGAACCTTTTCGTTGACCTTGGTTACGGTTCCGGTTACTGGCATAAGAAGGTCAAAAACTTCTTCCACGGTTTCAACGCTTCCAAAAACTTCGTCTTTTTCAAACTGTTCACCCTCTTCGGGAAGGTCAACCTCAATTATTTCTAAGTTTCTAAGAGAAAAGTAATCCGTAATTCCAATACGAGCCATTCTTTTCCTCTTCTTTTTAACCCACAGGTGCCTCTCTGAATAGAGCCTGTCCTCTGGAAGTTTAAACATGGATTAAACCTCCACCTCCTTAAAAGTTGTTTTAAAGTGTTTTATAATACTCTTTTTAAAAAATCGCAAGATGTTAAGAAGAAAATTTCTTTATAAATTTTTCTTTAATTTTTTTATTAAGATCAAAAGCCCAGGCAAGTACTGCTGCAACCGCAGTGTATAATTCTGGTGGAATGGGTTTTTCAAGCTCTAACTTGTAAAGCTCCTGAACGAGTTTTGAGTCTTTTTTTATAGGTATTCCGTGATTTTTAGCGATTTCTAAAATTAGCTCTGCAAGCTTCCCCCTTCCTTTAGCAATTACCTTAGGAGCTTCGTCTTCACCAGGTTCGTAGTTTAAAGCAACTGCAAGTTTTTCTTTTTCTTCCATTTTTAAAATTAGAAGTTTACATTTTATTTTGTATGTGCTATAATTTTCAAAAATAAAAAATTTTGTTTTATTATACTATTTTTCGGTAAAAAAGACACTTTGTAAAGGAGGTGTGGTATGAAACTTACGCTTTCTGTAATAAAAGCAGACATAGGAGGATTCGTCGGACACTCGTCTGTACACAAAGAGGTTCTTGAAAAAGTAAAAGAGGTTGCAGAAGACGGAAAGGACAAAGGTATAGTAAGAGATGTTTCCGTACTCGTTTGTGGAGACGACATAGCTCTCGTTTTAACTCACACAAAAGGGGTTGACAATCCTGATGTACACGAGCTTGCATGGACAGCTTTTAAAGAAGGAACTGAGGTTTCTAAAAAGCTTAAGATGTACGGAGCTGGTCAGGACCTTCTTTCTGACGCATTTTCCGGAAATGTGAAAGGAATGGGACCTGGCGTTGCAGAAATGGAGTTTGAAGAGAGAAAGAGTGAACCCGTGGTGGTATTTTTTGCAGACAAAACCTCTCCAAGTGCTTGGAACTTACCTCTTTACGAAATGTTTGCAGATCCTATGAACACTGCAGGACTCGTCATAGATCCATCCATGCACGAAGGATTTATTTTTGAGGTTATGGATGTTTATAGTGGAATGGCTATTAAACTTAAGGCTCCAGAAGAGCTTTACGACCTTCTCGTTTTTATTGGTGCAACGAGTAGGTATGTGATTAGGTCTGTTTATAGAAAGAAAGACGGAGAAATCGCAGCTACTGCTTCAACTCAGAAACTTTCACTTATGGCTGGAAGGTATGTTGGAAAAGACGACCCAGTGCTTATAGTAAGAGCACAGAGTGGATTTCCAGCAGTAGGAGAAATTCTTGAACCATTTGCTCATCCTTGGCTCGTTGAGGGATGGATGAGGGGTTCACACACAGGACCACTTATGCCAGTTTCTTTTAAAAACGCAAAACCAACGAGATTTGACGGACCTCCAAGAGTAATTGCTGCTGGTTATCAGATTACAGACGGTTACCTCATTGGACCATCTGACCTTTTTGACGATCCAGCATTTGACAAGGCTCGCGAGCAGTGTAACGAAATGGCAAACATCTTAAGACGCCAGGGTATATTTGAACCACACAGACTCCCACCAGAGGAAATGGAATATACCACTCTTCCAAAAGTTCTTGAAAAGCTTAAGGATAGATTTAAGCTCGTTGAACCTGAAAGACCAAAGTTTTCCAGCGAAGGGGAAGTTGCTGAGTAATGCAGGAATATGTATTTGATCCGAAAGATTACACCCTGGAAGATAAAATAAAGTTTCATTGCTATAAAGGTATCGTTTGCTTTAATAGATGTTGTTATGATGTAAAACTCATTCTTACTCCTTACGACTTTTTGTGTTTGAGAAAGTTTCTTGATATGTCTGTGGAGGACTTCGTAGAAAAGTACGGTGAGGTCTATATTGGTGAAATTACCCAACTTCCGGTAATTTCCATAAACATGGATCCTTATTCTATGGCTTGTCCATTTCTTAATGAAAAAGAGGGCTGCACGGTTTATCCCGTGCGCCCTTCTTCTTGCAGACTTTATCCCCTTGCAAGGTACTTAAAGAAAAACGAAAAAGGAGAAACCGTAGAAATTTATAAAATAATTAGAGAAACTCATTGTAAAGGACATTACGAAAACAGAGAGCTTACTATAAAAGAGTACCTTGAGGAACAGGGCTTAATTCCGTATTTCTATTACAACGACCTTTGGGCTCAGGTAGTAGAAAAAAGGCAAAAATTTGCAGACACGCCACTTACTGAAGACATGCTTGAGCTTATTTTTACTCTCGTCTATGACATTCCTGGATTAAGAAAAGCTATAGAAAACGGAGAAATAGAAGGGCTTTCAAAGGACCTGCTTTCTCTTCCTGACGAAAAGCTTCTTGAACAGGGAATGCTTTATGTAAAAGACAAACTCTTAACAGAAGAAAACCTCAACTGGTAATCTTTTGTACTTCACTTTTAATTCTAAACTTTCAATTCTAACCTTTTAAATTTACAAATTTTTGGTATCTTTAAAACTTGATGAAAATAGGAAGAGACTTACAAGGTGAGATCAACATTATTCCTTTGGTGGACATAATTCTGGTTATACTTATAATTTTTATGATTGCTACTCCCTTAATGACCTCTGGAGTAAGAGTCAAGCTTCCTAAAACTGGTTCTGCCCAACTCGTGGAAAGACCTTCTAAACCACTCGTCATAGTAGTTAATAAAAATGGAGAAATTTTAATAAAAAATAAAAAGATTTCTCTTGAAAATTTAAGATTTTGGCTTGAAAACGAATTAAAAAAGCGTAAAATTCAGGATGTTGAAGTAGCTGCAGACAAGAGGTGTAATTACGGAAAAGTTGCTAAACTTTTGTCTGTGCTGCAAGATCTTGGTATAACCAATGTAGCTCTACTTTTAGAGATAAATCCAATTAAAAAAAGATAATGTTAAGTCGTCGTATTAAGTTTTATCTTTTATCTTTAATAATAAACATAGTCTTCCTGTTAGTATTTTTTTCGTCTTTGTCAATCGTTTCCCCACGCTTTACTAACAAAAAAGTAATAAATATAAGTTTAAAACCTGCAATTAAACGGGTTTCTTTTAAGAGTACCAGCGTTTCTAAGAAAACGAGTAAAGTTTACGAAAAAACTCTGAAAAAGAAAAAAGTAAAAAAGAAAAAGGTAAAAATAAAGAAAAAGGTAAAAAGGATTAGCAAAAAAGTTTTTAAAAAAACGAACAAAAAAAGAAAGACAACCCAATTAAAAAAGAAAAACATTCGTAAAATCAAAAAGTTATCAAAAAATATTAAGAAAGTTTATAAACGACAAAAGAAGCAGATTAATTTTAAGGAGAAAACGAATTTAATAAAAAAAAGAAATACATCAACTTTAAACGCTAAGGAAGAGACTCTTATAAAAAAGAAAATAGCTATGATTGCAAAGGAAAAAAAATTAAGAGAGGAGGTTTTGAAAGAACTTCAAAAGTTAAAGAGACAGGCTTCTTCTGGTTTGGGAAAAGGAAAATCGGGTAAGAAGAGTGGAAGTGGTACTTCTGAATTTGCACCTTTGAACTCTCTTTTCCTCGGTTTAGTAAAAGAAAAAATAGAAAATAACTTTTCTCTTCCCATTTATCTGAAAAAGCGTAAGGACTTGGTAGCAATCGTTAAAGTAAAAGTAGATTCTAACGGAAAAATTTTAGAAATGAAGTTTTTAAAGCATTCTAAGTTTAAAAAGTTTAACGAACTCGTTAAGACTTGTTTAAAGATTTCACAGCCTTTGCCAGTAAACAGAAAGGCGGTCATCATCATAGAATTTAAAGGAGGAGGAATTAGTAATATAAAGTGATCGTGAGCACTTGATTTTTAACGGAAATTGGTTTAGTTTGTAAAGTGAAAAGTTTCAGGAGGAGGTTAAGGATGTTTAAGTTTTCGCGAAGGGTTTCTGGGTTGAAACCTTCTGCAACTCTTGCTGTGGATGCTAAAGCAAAAGCTCTTGTTGCAAAGGGGATTGATGTTATAAATCTTGCTGCTGGAGAACCTGACTTTGATACTCCTGAATACATAAAAAAGGCTTGTAAGGAAGCTCTTGACGCTGGACTTACCAAGTATGTGGCAACTCCTGGACTTATGTCTTTAAGAGAAGCTATATGTAAAAGAATAAAAGAAGACTATGGGTTTGAATACACCCCAGAAGAAGTCTTAGTAACTGCAGGTGCTAAACACGCAATATTTAACTTAATGATGGCTCTTATAGACGAAGGTGACGAAGTAATAATTTTAACTCCTTATTGGGTCTCTTACCCTGCAATAGTAAGTATTGCAGGAGGTAAGCCTGTTTTTGCACGAACATCTTTTGAAAGTGGTTTTGAACCAAGTGTTGAAGAGCTTGAAAAACACATTACGGAAAAAACAGTAGGAATTATTTTAAACAGTCCTTCTAATCCAACTGGACTTATTTACAGCAGAGAATTTTTAAAAAGCGTTGCAGAGATTTCTAAAAAGTACGATCTTTGGATTATGAGCGACGACATATACGACAGGCTTAGGTTTGACTTTAAACCTCCAGAAAACATTCTTTCAGTTGCACCTGAAATTAAAGATAGGGTTTTTTTAATAAATGGCGTGTCCAAAGCCTACGCTATGACTGGATGGAGAATTGGTTGGCTCGTAGGAAATAAGGATGTAATTAAAGCGTGCACCAAGCTTCAGAGTCAAAGCACATCCCATGCAACTGCATTTGCTCAAAAAGCTGCTGAAGTTGCTTTGACTTCTCCTCAAGACACGGTTTACGAAATGTGTAAAATTTTCGCTAAAAGAGCCGAGCTCATATCTTCTTTATTAAAAGAAGTAGAAGGTTTTGAATTTATTCCTCCTCAGGGAGCTTTTTACTTATTTTTAAAAGTTTCCTATTACTACGGTAAGACCACGAAAGACGGAAAGGAAATTAAAGATTCTGTAAGTTTTGCTGAATACCTCTTAGACGAAGCACGAGTAGCAGTAGTGCCTGGAGTTGCTTTTGGAGAAGACGAATTTATTAGAATTTCTTTTGCAAATTCTGAAGAAAATCTTCAAAAGGCAGTAGAAAGAATAAAAAACGCAGTTTTAAAACTAACTTCTTAGTATTTTACAAAAAGGAGGTGTTCAATGAAAAAAGCAGTAAAGTGGTTGGCTTTCGTCGTCTTTTTCTTGTTTTTTACTTGCATAGGTGGTAACGCTAAAAAAGTTTATAAAAAGTGGGTTGGTTATCCTTACTTTTACACCACCTACATAAACTACAGAAACTCCAGTATTAAAAATTACGGGATTGCTGTTACGGCTTACCTTAGCTTGTGGCATGGATATTTTGACGACTTTCAATTTGGAGCTGGTTACACTTACATTAAGTACAAAAATCAGCCTAATTTAAAACAAAAAGACTTTACTTTTGCTTATTCAAATACGAATACCATTTTAAAAAATCATGTAATTACTTGCGGATTTCACTACATTTCAACTACTGACGACTTAACAGATAACGGAAAAGTCGGATTTTTGGACATTACTCACTATTGGCTTGACAAGTATCGCTTGTTTAAGGCAAATTTAGGCTTGGGATTGTATTACAGCTTTTACAATCACTCTACGAACTTTCAAGTATTTCAGCTTTTACCTCACACCAGTATAAAGGTCTTTTCTACTTTAAAGGAAGGAACTTTATATGTTGACTTAGCTGGATACTACATAAGGGTTAGTAAGTCTAAGGAACTTCAGCTTAGCAAGAAAAATTACTTCTCTTTTGGGGCAGATGCCAGGTATTATTACGGGCGTACTTACTTTGGTATAGGTGGTTGGATAGGAGATCAGATCTTTGCAGTTAAAAGTGGGGGATTCGTAGTCTATAACCTTACTGAAGAGTACAGAGGAGGAGCTTACTTTGAAACTGGATATACCTTTAAAAACGGGCTTTATTCTTCTTTAAAGTTTGAAGTAACATCTTACAAAGAAGCCGGAGAAAAGCCCTATCAGAATGTGGTTACCTGGTGTATAGGGGGTAAGTTTTAAAAATTCGTAGGGGGTTAACAGATGAAAAAAGTGATTGCCGTTTTACTCTTTTTTGTTTTGTACGCATTCTTAGGCACTTACAACTTTGCAAGTGCAATGAGTTACAAGGAAATCCAAAAAGCTTACTATCAGTCTTACTTTTACGAGAGCAAAGGAGATTACAAAAAAGCTATACAAAGCTTAATGCCAGTTTATAAGACATATCCAAAGGGTTATACTGTAAACTTGAGGTTAGGATGGCTTTACTACTTACTTAAAAATTACGCTAATTCTGAAGCACACTACACCACTGCACTCAAGGTGATACCTTCTTCCGTAGAAGCTATGCTCGGTTTGTCCCTACCTCTAATGGCACAAGGAAGGTGGAAAGCAGTAGAAAAGCTAATGTATAGAGTTTTAAAAATAGATTATTACAATTACTACGGAAATTTGAGACTTTGTTTAGCACTCATGAAACAAAGGAAGTATTCAGTTGCAGAAAAGGTTGCAAGAAAAATGCTTGCTATATATCCTACAGATGTAAAGTTTTTAAATTACCTTGCAGAGTGTTTGTATTACAAAGGTAAAATAACCTACGCAAAAACGATTTTTGAAGACACTTTAATTTTACTTCCCTCTAACACCATTGCTAAAACTTACTTAAAACTCATAAAGAAAAGTGAAAATAAAAAGGTACTTCAAAAAAAGCGTAACAAAAAGTAACAAAACATGTTACTTTATGCTGTTTTATGTTTTTTAATTTCTCTTATTTCGTGTATTTTTATAATTCGTCTTTCAAGGAAGAAGAAGTATCTTTTAAGAGACGAGGTTCACTTAGGACCCCAGAAAGTTCACACGATCCCTACCCCAAGGTTGGGGGGGATCGGACTATTTTTAGCTTTAACGGTCTCGGTTGTAGTTGCATACTTAAGACGAGAAAATTACTTTTTTCAATTTTTAAGTATTTACATCCCCTCTGTAATAGTATTTTTCACTGGATTAATAGAAGACTTAAAAGGAAACCTACATCCCTTTTTAAGGCTTACTTTTTTTTGTTTAGCTGGAATTACTGCTTTTTTTCTGGGTAGCGTACGCATAATACGGGTTGACATTCCTTTTTTAGATCAATTACTAACTTTTAAAGTCGTTTCTCTTGCCTTTACTATCGTGGCTATAGCAGGGCTTATAAATGCCATTAATATTATTGACGGATTTAACGGTCTTGCGAGTATGATAGGATTTAGCATTCTTCTTGCAGTGGCTTATGTAGGTTACAAGTGTGGAGATTACTTTATAGCTACTTTATGTGTAATACTTAGTTTTTCGTTATTTGGTTTTTTTTTACTAAATTATCCTTTTGGACTCATTTTTTTGGGAGATTCAGGAGCTTACTTAACTGGATACTTTATAGCTTGTTTGGTAATTTTACTCGTGTATAGACATTCTGAAGTTTCAGCTTGGTTTGCGTTAACTGTAAATAGTTATCCCGTTTACGAAACCCTGTTTTCTATATACCGAAGAAAAGTAAGAAAAAGACCCGCTACAAAACCAGACGCCCTACACCTTCACACCCTTCTTTACAGAATAGTAGTAAAAAAAATTTTCGGAGTTGACAATCCCCTTTATAAAAACCCTGCAGTATCTCCTCTTTTGTGGATATTAAACCTGTGGGTGATAATTCCTGCTATTTTGTTTTACGACAACTCTATACTTTTAGCCTTAACCTTTTTTTCTTTTTGTGCAGTTTACACATTTTCCTACTACAAAATCGTTAAGTTAAAGGTTCCTAAGTGGTACTTTGAACAAAAAGCCAGAGGCTAATCACGAAGTTAAATTGAATTTAAATTGTGAAAAAAATTGCTAATATTTTATTTTTTAAGTAATTATTATATACTTATGCATTGATGGTATTCTGATGGTAAGTTTGACAAAAGTTGTAAATGTGTTACTATGTGACAAAAATTAAAAAATTTTAAAAGGAGGGGGATAATGAAGAAAAAGCTCGCAGTTTTCTTAGTTGGTGGAGCTTTGGTGTTAGGTACGCAGATTAACAGTGCAAAAGCCCTTGATGTAAATCAAAAAATGTCTATGGAAGGTACTTTAACGGGGACTTATCAGTACGCAATTTTTAACAGCAACACAAAAGACGACTTTGGGGTTAAAAACACCGGGAAAGGGACGACCGTTCTTGACCTGGGTATCAACTTACATCCTACGAAAACTGACGAATTTCAGCTTACTTTGAGTTATGCTTCTGGAAACGCACTAAACGAGGTAGATCCTTTTCCACTTTCTACCTATGCAGACGACTTGGAAGCAGACCTTTATCACATAAACGGAAGAGACAGAAATAATCTCCTTGAAGCCTGGTATAAGAAGACTATCAAAGTTCCTGGAAATGCAAGCTTGTCCTTTACTTTTGGTATAATTGACTCAACCGTTTACATAGACGACAACGCATACGCAAACGACGAAGTTTCCCAGTTTATGAACGACGCTTTCGTAAACAATCCTATAGCTAATCTTCCCTCTTACGACATGGGTGGAGTGCTTGAATTTAGTAAAGGGGCAATAGACATTAAAGCCCTTGCAATGAATACCAAAAACGACGACGATAGAAATTACAATTATTACGCTTTACAATTAGGATACACCTTGGATACCCCCTGGGGTGAAGGTACTTATAGAATTTTTGGATTTTATACTTCCAAGGCTTTTGCTGGAAATTCCGGACTTGAAAGTCTTAAAGGCGTAGGAATTTCCTGTGATCAGGAGCTAACCAAAAACATTGGAGCTTTTGCAAGGTGGGGATGGCAAAAGGACGACGCTAATGTAGATTACACTGGATTTTATTCCTTTGGAGTAAGCTTAAACGGAAATCTTTGGGGAAGAAGTAAAGATGTTGCAGGTATAGGTTACGCTTATCTTGACGGAGCTAAAAATTCTTCTATAGCTTGCACCCATGTTTTAGAGGCTTATGTAAAGTTTAGTCTCTTTGAAAAAGAAGATGTAAGTTCTGACCTTACTTTTGACTTTCAGGCAATAAAAAATAGAGAAAGTGGAAAAGACTATACAGGAACATTTTACGGAGTAAGGTGGAATACATCTTTTTAGCTCTCCTCCTCGCCTGCCCTGTTTCGGTGATGTTTACACCTCCTCCCTCAAGCCCTGGCGAAAGCCGGGGCTTCTCCCTTTTTTAAATTTTTATAAATCTATTTATTATTTTGGCTCCGTTTAAGTCTCCCCAAACATTAACCGCAGTCCTAAGCATGTCTAAAAACCTGTCAATCGTTAAGATAATTCCTATTCCTTCAAGAGGTATTCCTACAGAAGACAAAACCAGGGTTAACATTACCATTCCTGCTCCTGGAATGGCTGCTGCTCCAATAGAAGCTAAGGTTGCAGTAAGAAAAATTATTACGAGTTGAAGAAAACTTAGTTTAATTCCGTAGATGTTAGCTATAAAAACTGCTGCAACTGCTTCGTAAAGAGCGGTTCCGTCCATGTTTATCGTAGCTCCAAGAGGTAAGACGAATCCTGCAACTTCTTTTTTTACCCTACCCTTTTCTTCTGCAACTTTAAGAGTTACGGGTAAAGTCGCTGCACTTGAAGCAGTAGAAAATGCAAGAAGTAAAGCTTCTCTGACTTTTAAAAAGTAAGAATACGGATTGTACTTTCCTATTATCCATCCGATAAGAGCAAGCGTTATAAATGCGTGTATAAAAAGTCCCAAAATTACGGTAAAAGCGTACTTAGCAAGTACCACGAATATACCTAATCCAGCTTTTGCCACTGTGTAACTTACTAAAGAAAAAACACCTATCGGTGTAAGAGCTATTATCCATTGTGTAAACTTTAAAAGTACATCGTTTAAGTTGTTAAAAAAGTTCGTCAACGAGCGAGTCTTTTCCTTAGGAACTGCTATAGTAGCAAGTCCAAGAATTATAGAAAAAAATATTATCTGCAGTACTTTACCTTTGGAAAAACTGTTAAATATGTTTGAAGGAATTATACTCCACACTATGTCAGAAAGTTTAAAGTGCTTTAAGTGAGGAGCTATGCGTTTAGTAGCTAAGGCTAAGTGATAGTGCTTCCCTGGTTGAATTACAGTTACTAATGCGAGTCCCAGGATTACTGAAAATGCAGTGGTAATTAAGTAATAAAATAAGGTCTTTACTCCCAAGTCTTTTACTTTTCTCACATCTTCAAGAGAAATTACCGCTACGAAAACCGAAGTTAAAACGAGAGGAACGATGATTAACTTTAAAAGTCTTAAAAACACTTTTCCTAAGATATAGACGCTAAGAGCAACTTTAGAAAGATAAACTCCACAAAGTACCCCTAACACAATTGCTACGAATGTAAGATTTTCTACGCTAAAAAACTTTTTCATCATACAACTTATAATAGTGAAATATCCCAATTTTGCAAATATGTATTGAAAGAGAAAAAAATTGTTGATAGAATTATGAAAGTGTGGTAATAATGATATTATCGTGCTTCAATTTGGGAAAAATTCCTCAGGGAGGGCATTATGAAGAGAAAAATCAAAAAGGTTCTCGTTGCAAACAGAGGAGTTCCTGCAGTTAGAATAATGAATACTTGTAGAGACAAGAGAATAAAGACCGTAGCGATTTACAGCACCCCTGACAGACTTGCTTATCATGTGTTTCTCGCAGACGAGGCTTGTCACATAGGAGAAGCACCTCCTCACGACTCTTACCTTAACATGGAAAAGATAATAAACACCGCTCTTGAGAGAAAGTGCGACGCAATACATCCTGGATGGGGATTTTTAGCTGAAAATGCAGAATTTGCAGAGATGGTAGAATCAGCTGGATTAATATGGGTTGGTCCTCCTCCAAGAGTAATAAGACTCATGGGAGACAAAATCAAGGCAAAAAAAATCGCTCAGAGAGCAAATGTCCCCACCATACCAGGGCTTCTTGATGTTAAAAGTGTTGAAGACATTCGTAAGTGGATGAAAGAGGAAGAGGTAGAATTTCCGATAATGATAAAGGCAGCTGCTGGTGGTGGTGGAAAGGGAATGGTAAGGGTTGAAAACGACGAAGAGCTTAATGTTGCTTTTGAAAAGGCAAAGTCCGAAGCAAAAAAGGCTTTTGGAGACGAAACCCTTTTGGTAGAGAAGTACATTAAAAGAGGAAGACACATAGAGGTTCAGGTTTGTGCTGACAAACACGGACACATCGTTCACCTTTACGAAAGAGAGTGTACTATTCAGAGAAGGAATCAGAAGATACTTGAAGAGGCTCCTTCTCCAAGTATTGACGAAAACTTAAGGCAGGAAATATGCTTTACTGCCGTAAGACTAATGAGAGAAATAGGTTATTATTCTGCTGGAACAGTAGAGTTTTTACTTGATCCTCAAACTAAAAAGTTTTACTTTCTTGAAGTTAATACGAGGTTACAGGTAGAACACGGAATTACGGAATTGATTACGGGTCTTGACATAGTAAGTCTCATGTTTGACATAGCTGAAGGAAAAGAGCTTCCTTTTATTCAGGACGACATTTATCCTAACAGACACGCTATAGAGGTGCGAATTAACGCAGAAGATCCAAAGACTTTTAATCCTTCTTTTGGTACGATTACGAGGCTTGAGATTCCCCAGGGACCTGGAATAAGGGTTTCTTCTGGAGTTTACGAGGGATGTGAGGTTCCACCTTACTACGATTCTCTCTTAATGCTCGTTATGTCTGCTGGAGCAGATAGAAACGAGGCTTTAAGAGTTATGGACAGAGCCCTTAGTAGAGGACTTAGAGTTGAGGGAGTAAAAACTATAGCTCCTTTACTTCTGAGTATAATAAGACATCCTGAATTTATTAAAGGTAATTTTTCTACCCGTTTTATAGAAGAGCACTACGACGAGCTTCTTGCAATGTTTAAAGAAAAAACAGCAGACGACGAGGTTTTAAAGATTGCTAAGTACATTGCAGAAATTTCAGCACTTGGACCACAAAGCTGGATGTAATAACATTAAGAACATCTAACAAGGAGGGCAGAGAATGGGATATGTTTTCGTAAAACCAGGAATGAGCCCCAAGGAAATAGTTAAAAAAGTAAGAGAGTTAAAGGGGGTGTGTCTGGTTTCCGTAGGAATGCGTGACGCAGGGCAATCAGACTACAAGAATAGATTGAGAATATACGACTTAAAGACCCTTGCTCCTTATTACAACGAAATGGGACTTTTTGCAGCTGAGTGTCACGGGGGAGCAAGGTGGCATGTGGGAATTATGAACAGAAGAGAAAGCCCTTTTGAAGAAATCGCTATGTTAAGAGAGCTTATGCCCAATGTACTCTTACAGACCCTTATCCGTGAAACCAACATGTGGGGTTATAGACCCTATCCCAAGAACATAATTGAGTATGTAGTAGAAAGAGTGGATATAGATGTTTGGAGGTGTTTTTCCTTTTTAAACGATGTTAGAAACATGAGAACCGTTGCAGAAGTAGTAATGAAAAGAGGAAAGCTCTTTGAGCCTGCTATTTCTTACACAGTTGCTCCTTGGTTTGACACTAAGTACTACTTAAAAGTCGTTGACGAGATAATAGACCTTTGTGGAGGAACTGACGAAATAGTTCTTTGTATAAAGGACATGGCAGGAGTTGGAACCGTCCAGTCTATAACTGAACTTATAGATGGTATAAAACAAAAGTATCCAGACCTCGTAATTAACTATCACAGGCACATTACAGATGGACTTGCAATGCCTGTACTTCTTGCAGCAGCAAAGGCTGGAGCAAAGATTATAGATGTTGAAGAAGACACACTCGTTAGGTTTTACGGACACTCTCCTATTCTTGCAGTAGAGGCTCTGTTTAGAGAACACGGAATAGAAGTTAACCTTAATAGAGAAGCAGCTGAAAAGGCAGTACAAAAAGTTAGAGACTGGATAAGAGATTACGACTGGGCTGAATCACCGTTTAAGGGCTTTGATCACATGGTAACGAGACACAAGATGCCTGGTGGAGCTTTTCCCAGCTCCTTTGAGCAAGCAGAAAAAGGTGGTTTTTTACACCTGATGCCTTACATCCTTCAGGTAATGTCTCTCTACAATCAAATCGTTAAGTACTTTGATGTTACTCCTGGTTCTCAAATTACCTGGGTTACCTGTAGTGGAATAGTAAACAGATATGCTAAAGAAAGAGGAGAAGAGGGAGTAAAACATGTAATTAACCTCTTAAAGAAGTTCGTTGAAGAGAAAAAACAAAACTTTGACGCAATGGAACCAGAAGAACAAGAAGAGCTACTTCAGCTCTTTAGTCACGCTCCAGGAGACTTTAAAAACTTAATACTTGGACACTACGGAAGATTGCCTGTTGGATGGCCAGACGAATGGGTTTATAAAAGTGCATTTGGAGACGAGTGGGAAAAAAAGATAAAAGAAAGAAAAGAGACTTCTCCTCTTGAAGCAATTCCTGACGAAGACCTTTCAGTTTTAAGAAAACAACTTGAAGAAGAAATTGGAAGACCAGCTACAGAAGAAGAGTTTATTCTTTATTTGATGCATCCAAAAGACGCAGTTGACTTCATTAAGTTTAGAGAGACTTACGGTGACGCACCTCTGGTTTTACCTACGAAAGTCTGGAGAGAAGGACTTAAAAAACCTGGAGACAAGGTAGAATTTGAATACGAAGGAAAGCCCTATTGTATAGAACTCGTTTCCATTGGTAGTGAAACCGACGGAGTTATTCATGTAGTATTAAAAGTAAATAATAAGACACGAGTTTTTGAAGTAAAAACACCAAGGGCAAAGAAAGAAGAAGTGAGAAAAGCTACGAAACCTAATGAAATAGGAGCACCTATAAGCGGAACTGTATGGAGAATAGGTAATCCAAAGAGAGGTACTCTTAAAGTTGGAGACATTGTACACAAAGGAGAAGAAATTGCCAACCTTGAATCCATGAAGATGGAAAACCCGGTTGTAGCACCGTTTGACGCTCAAATAGTTGAAATATGCGTAAAACTTAATCAGATGGTTGAAGAAGGACAGCTTCTTTTCGTGTTACAGCCTATAGATAAGGCAAAAATTGAACCAGTTACGGAAATAGAAAAAATGCCCCATTAAATTACGAACTTTATTAAAGTACTAAGTTTACTTTTTTAAAATTTTTATTATAATAAAATTAAAGAAGGAAGGGAAGTATGTTAGGTAAAAAGAAAAAGAGGTTAGGTTTTAGTTTGGTTGAAGTTTTAATAGCTACTTTTATATTATTTATTACTATTATTGGAGCTACGAAGCTCGTTACTTATTTTGGAATTTACAACAAGAAGCGAGAAATTTTAAGTTGTCTCGTAAACGCTGCAACTTCTGGAATAAATTCTTGTAAAGCAGGAGCTCCTATTTCCACCGTTAATTGTAACGGACTTACTATAGCCGTAACTATAATAGGAAATTGCAATCCTCCTCTTGGAACTTGTAGTTACATAACTGCAACCGCTTCTTACGGGTCTGAAAACTTCTCATTAGAAAACGAGGTTTGTAATTTTGATTAACAAACCCTTTACAATCTAAAAAAAATTTTTATATTTTAATATTAGAAATCTAACCAAAAGAGGTGGATCTTGAGGAAGCAAGGTCTTACTTTAACCGAACTACTTATAGGATTAGTTATTTCTGGAATAGTTGCTGCAGCTATATTAGGTCTTTATGTAGGTTCAAACAAGTCTTTTAAAAGAGGGCGTAAGTTATCAGAACTCATGGACGAGGTAAACAGTGCCATAGTCCAATTAGACTTTTTATTCTCTCGTTGGGGAGCAGGAGTACCTTGTGCTAACAACACTTGTGTATTTAACACCACTATTTCAGCTTGTGGAGGATACCCACCTTCTGATCCCATGTGTATGGACTGTTTAAACGGTTCACTTACCACGGGTTGTACGGACATAGTATTTTACGGTAATCTTGGTGGACTTGGCTTCGTGGTTAATTCTACTGCTACGACTTCAAATGTAATAAGTTGTAGGTTAAGCGTTGATCCTTCTCAAAATTACTACTACATATGGAACAGTACGGGCGTTATTTTGGACACAACAGGTCTTCCTAAGGTTTATCAACTCTCTGGACTAAATCCTAATGACATAGGTTGTATTGACTTTACGGGAGTTCCAAACGCGGTGGTAAATTCTAATGTAACTCAATACGGTTCAACTTCTACTTATACTTTACTTGCAGGGAATTTAATAAGTAGGGTGCCTCACAAAATTGAGTTGTTAGTCGTAAATGGAACTCTCGTAGAAAAAAAGTGGGATCTTTACAACCTTTCTTCTCCACAATACGAAGGAACGACCACTATTGGATATGTAAACAACTTTCAGGTTACTGCAGACGGAAGAGGTGTAAAGGTGGTTATTGACTTCGTAAGTTCAAAAGATCCTAACTTAACTTTTCACTTTGAAAAATACTACAGTAGGTGATAAATATGAAAGCCAGAACGAATCAAAAAAGTAAAGGGTTTGCTTTAGCTTTAGCTTTAATATTGTCTTTAATACTTATAATGTTAAGCGTTGCAATTACTTACATAACACAGGTAGGATTTATTGGTATTTCTGTTCACCAAAAAAACAAAATCGTGGAAAACGACGCAGAGTGGGGAATTTCACAGGCAATATTAGGGCTTGAAGTTGGAAATGTTACATGCAACGAAACTTTAAACTTAACTTCGCCAAACGGTGGAAGCGTTGAAGTAAGACTCGTAAAAGCAGGTGACACCTGTTTTATTTGGAGTAAAGCTACTTTTAAGACGATGAAGTTAGTAAAAGTAGCTACCGTAACCATATCAAGTACTACGGATTACGCACCATTAATTGCTAATAATTTTTACTTTTACAGCATGTGTTGCATGGCTCCTTATATTAGTATAGAAAGTTGTGATCCTTCCTGCCCTACCCCAGCAGCGATTTTAGGAAATTCTTTATCTTCAGAATTTTTGAACGATTTACATGTATGTGGAGGGATTTATAATTACGGATTTATATCAAACGCAACTCCAATAGTAAAAGAAAATGC